>JBHIUX010000079.1:0-5022 GCA_042138065.1 Nitrosopumilaceae archaeon | reverse complement strand
ACAGAATGTTAGATCCTAAAACAGTAATTCTATTGTTTTCTTCAGGAAAGTTGGTGTGTACTGGAGCTAAAAAAGAACCAGATGTTTACAGGTCTGTAAACAATCTACATGCACTATTAGAAGAAAAAAATCTAATGATCTACGATTAAAAATCGTAGATCAAAATCAAACTTTTGTTTTTATATAAACTATTTAAATGAATTATTTAATTTTGGTACCTAATGGTACATCATCTGAAACAGTAAGCCATATTGGTTTTTCATTAACATCAGCTGCCAACAACATAGCATTTGATTCAACACCAGCCATTTTTTTTGGTTCAAGGTTTGCAACCACGATTACAATTTTTCCAATAAGATCATCTGGATGATAAAATTCTGCTCCACCAATTATCACATCTCTTTTTTCTTCACCCAAATCAATTATTCCTTTTACAATCCTAGTTTTTCCAGGAATCGGTTCGACTGAAACAATTTTTGCAACCCGTAGATCCATTTTGGTGAAATCATTATATGATATTGCTGTCATTAAAACGCTCTCACAACTAACCGAATCCAAATCTAATATATTTAATGCGGAATGAGAATTATTTGTCATGGCAGTAATACAAGTCTCAGTAGACGTCAATGCACCAATAGAAAAGATTTGGGATATTATCTCTGATTTGGACAATGAACCAAAATACTGGAAAGGCACAAAGGAAGTTAGAAACATTTCAAAAGATGAAAACAAGGTAAACAGAGAAATCACTATTGCGTTTCGAGACCAAAAATGTTTACAAGAGGTGACCCTATTTCCTAAAGAAAAAATTCAGGCAGTTTTTACAAAAGGGATTATCAATGGAACAAAAACTATTACATTAATCAAAAAAGAAAACGGTGCCAGTCTTGAAACAGTTTGGGATATTAAGCTTTCAGGGATGATGGGCATGTTTACAGGAATGGTAAAAAAACACATCAAAAGTGGTACTGAACAAGCACTTCAAAGCATTAAACAAGAAGCAGAGAGATAATTTTTATGGAAATTATTATTGATGTTTTGAATTATGTTTTAGTTGCAATTATGATTGGGGTGTCAGGAGCCTGGATTGCCTTGATTCGTTCTATGATAGTTACGTCGCAAAGATCTCCATTCCTTGACAAGTTCGATTCACGACAACACAGTAATCCAAAAGTATCGGTAATTTTACCTGCAAGAAATGAGGAAAATTTTATTAAAAAATGTCTTGATTCACTTCTCAATCAGGATTACACCAATTATGAAATCATAACAATAGATGATTCATCTGAGGACTCTACAGGAAAAATAATTGAAGAGTATTCTAAGCAAAACTCTAGGATAGTTTTTGTCAAAGCCAGAAAAAAACCAGATGGATGGATGGGGAAAAATTGGGCATGTATGGAGGGATATAGAAAAGCTGCTGGAGAGCTTTTGTTGTTCACAGATTCAGATACGGTTCATTCTAAAAATGCAATTTCTTTAGCAGTGTCTCACCTTTTATCAGAAAATCTTGATGTTTTAACAGTTTCACCAAAAATGTTGTGTTTAGATGGATGGACGAAAATTACATTGCCAATGATCTCAACATTTCTCCATACCAGATTTTCTGCTCTTAGAGTAAATGATCCAAAGAAAAAAACAGGTTATTTCTTTGGAAGTTTTTTCATTATCAAAAAAAATGTGTATGAATCAGTTGGCATGCATGAAGGGGTAAAACACGAAATTATTGAAGATGGAGCGTTAGGAAAAAAGGTAAAAGAATCTGGCTTTAAAATGAAAATGGTTAGAGGGGACCATCTTATTGATGCTGTTTGGGCAAGAGACCTTTCCAGTTTGTGGCACGCGATTAAAAGATTGATGGTGCCATTGTATCTTCAAAATGCAGGATATGCAGTAGGCATATTTTTTGCAGTGTTGTTTTTACTTTTTATGCCATTTCCATTACTTGCATATTCAGCCATTTTTTTCAACGAAGGGAATTCTTTTTTGATGTTGTTTAGTTCTGCAATGACTGCAAGTATTCTACTATACATTGCAGCATTTATTGAAACAAAGATTTTGCATCTTAAATTTTCTTGTGGAGCACTGTGCCCAATTGGAAGTTTCATCGTAGTGTTTGGATTTCTAAGTGGAATCATACAAGCAAAAAGTAATGCTGCGGTTTCATGGAGAGGTAGAAGTTATTCTATGAAAGAATACGTACAAGATTCCATACAAGTATAGTAAGCCTTTTACATGAAAAACTAAAGATTGATTTTATGGATAAATCTGGAGTGTTAGTTGGTAGTGCCATAGGTGCCATTGCAGTAATAGCCATTTTTGTATTTATTTTTGTCCCAACTTCTTTGCAACAGGACATTCCATCTAATGATCTTATAGTTTCAAACGGTCATGGTGTAAGCACTGTTGGTGAGACCACACCGATTTATGAAGGAAGGGAGCTATCTTTAATTCAAATTTTTGAAAAATCAGAGTCAGGTGTTGTCAGGGTTAATGTTCATAGACCAGAGCAAGTTGTTGGTGTAAGTAGTGTTGGCTCTGGATTTGTTTTTGATACAAAAGGTCACATAATTACCAATGCACATGTAGTTGATAATGCCAGAAATATTGTAGTGACATTTTTGGATGGAAGATCATATAATGCTGAACTTGTAGGACTGGATCTATTTACTGATGTTGCAGTAATCAAAGCAGATGTAGACAAATCTTTGTTGCATCCACTATTGATTGGCGACTCTTCTACTCTAAGAGTTGGAGAACAAATTGCTGCAATTGGAAATCCATTTGGATTATCGGGTTCCATGACTTCAGGAATTGTTAGCCAATTAGGAAGATTGTTGCCAGCTCAAAATAGTGGATTTTCGATTCCAGATGTTATTCAGACAGATGCCGCAATCAATCCGGGCAATTCAGGAGGACCATTATTGAATATGAGGGGAGAAGTAGTTGGAATTAACACTGCCATACAATCTGCAACAGGGGAGTTTACAGGAGTTGGATTTGCGATACCTTCGCAAACAATTGTAAAAATTGTACCAACCTTAATTCAAAAAGGTGAATATCATCATCCTTGGTTAGGAATTTCTGGCAGAGACATAGATCCCGATCTTGCAAAAGTTTTAGGTCTTGTAGATGCTAGAGGATTTCTAATTGTAACAGTTGTTGAAAATAGTCCTGCCTCAAAAGCTGGCCTGCATGGTTCAACTGAAACTAAAGAAGTTAATGGGATAAATTTTCCAGTGGGCGGCGATGTCATCTTATCTGTTGATGGTAAAACAGTTAGGCAGATTGACGACATACTGATTCATCTCCAACGAAATAAAGCTGTAGGAGATGAAATTAATTTAGAGATTCTTAGAGATGGGAGAACAACTAATTTTGTTCTCATCTTAGAGGAAAGACCAAATTCTAATTAGATTCTATACAAGCATAAATACTTGGGCTCAAGATGACATTTGTTGAGTAATCTTGTCCTAAATTGTGAGCAATTAAACAGAATTTTAGATGGAAAAAAAATTTCTCAGCAAGACGCGTATGAGATTTTTAATGTTTCTGAAAAAGAACCTAGTGAACTTTTTCAAACAGCTCAAATCCTTAGAAAACAAAACAAGGGAAACTTTGTAAGTTTTTCAAAAAAAGCATTCTTTAACGTGGTAAACTTGTGCAAAGATACTTGTTCGTACTGCACATACAAAGCGGAACCTAATGAATCAAAATTATCAATGTTATCACAAAATGATATGAAGCAATTGTTGACACTTGCAAAAAAATACAATTGTGTTGAGGCATTGTTTGTGACGGGAGAAAATCCTGAACAAAAGTACCAAGAAGCAAAAACATGGTTGAAAACAAATGGCTTTTCAAGCACAGCAGAATATCTGATTCATTTATCAGAAATGGCATTATCAATGGGACTTTTTCCTCACACGAATGCTGGAAATTTAACCAAAGAGCAAATGAGAGAACTACAGAAAACTAATCCCAGTATGGGCCTTATGCTAGAAAATTCAAGTGAGCGTCTCACTCAAAAAGGAATGCCGCATTACTTGGCTTCTAGTAAAAGACCAAAAGCAAGATTGCAAGTTCTTCAGAATGCAGGAGAGCTAGGAATTCCAATGACAACAGGTTTACTAGTTGGAATTGGGGAAACACCTTATGAGATAATTGAATCTATTTTTGCAATAAAAAATCTTAATGACAAATATTCAAATATTCAGGAAGTCATTCTACAGAACTTTCATCCTAAATCAGATACAGCAATGAATGACTATCCATCTGCTGAAGAAAATTATTTTAAAATTGTTGTTGCGTTAGCAAGAATAATTTTACCTGAAATGAATATTCAGATTCCTCCAAACCTTTCCCCCAAATCTTACCAAAGCTTTTTGTCAGTTGGTATAAATGATTGGGGAGGCGTTTCACCACTAACACCAGATTATGTAAATCCTGAATTTTCATGGCCTGAAATAAAAAAAATCGAGGAAAATTCTGAAAAAGCAGGTTTTAAGCTTCGTTGTAGATTTCCTGTGTATCCTGAATTTTTCTCATTTCTTAATTCAGAATTAAAAGAAAAGATCTCAATTCTTGACGATGAGCAAGGATTTGTTAAGGAGGATTATTGGAGATGACTTTGCAAGTCGAAAGATTAGATCCTTTATTAAAAAATGCAGACCCATTAATTTCTGAGACCCTAAATAGGGCATTATCTGACAAGGAAATTTCTGAAAATGAAGCAGTCAGATTGTATGATGCTAAGGGAATTGACTTTCATCTGGTAGGAATGGTTGCAAATGAGATTAGAAAACGCAAAGTTGGTGATGTGGTTACTTATGTTGTAAATAGAAACATCAATTTCACAAATGTTTGCATTAAAAGATGTGGGTTTTGTGCGTTTAGCAGAGACTTTCGAGAGGAAGAAGGATATCTTTTACCTGTTGAAGAGATTGTTAGTAGAGCAAAAGAGGCACATCGTTATGGAGCAACAGAGGTATGTATTCAAGCAGGATTGCCGCCTGACATGGA
>JBHIUX010000078.1:0-5078 GCA_042138065.1 Nitrosopumilaceae archaeon | reverse complement strand
TTATGCAGTCAGAGTTAATAAAAAGCCTTTCTGGTTTTGATCATATGAAAAAATCCATCTCTGGAATTCGAGGAATTTTTGGAGACGACTTGTCATTAAAAGATGTTTTAAAATTTTGTAATAATTTTTCTGCATTGATAAAATCTGGAAAATGTGTTATTGCGAATGATACAAGGCCTTCATCTAATATGATGCGAGAGACTGCAATTGCCGCAATAATGCAAAATGGGATAGATGTTTTTAATTTAGACTTGTCGCCGACCCCAGTTGCGTTCAGAGAGGCAAGAAAGTTTGGTGCAGGATTGGTAATAACATCATCTCATAATCCAATAGAATGGAATGGTCTAAAATTCATTGTTGATGGTAGAGGAATTAATGAACAAGAATTACAAGTTGTGATAAATGATCAGTCCTTGGAAAAATCTAAAATTGGAAAAGAATCAAAATTAGAATCAAGTTATGTTGATGAAGCAGCAAAGTTAATTGGCAAAGTTGAAGGTTCACCAAAAATTGCAGTGGACATTGGTGGTGGTGCAGCAAAAACTGTTGCTCCAATGTTGTTAGAAAAACTAGGCTGCAAAACACAAGTAATTAACGAAGAACTTGCAAATTCCTCAAGAGGACCAGATCCTACCTCGGACAAACTTACTGATTTGATATCACAGTCACAAAATAATGACATTGGATTTGCATTTGATTTAGATGGAGATCGTTTAGTTGTTGTAAAAAATGGAATAAAACAATCTCCTGATGTTACACTTGGACTAGGCGCAGCAAAAGCAATTGAATTGGGAAGCAAAAAATTTGTTCTAAGTATTGACACCAGTGTTTCAGTTGAGAAGTTCATAAAAGAACATGGAGGAGAAGTACAAAGATCTAAAGTTGGAGAAGCAAATGTTATTGATTTAGTTTTAAAAACAAATTCTCAAGCAGCTGGGGAAGGAAGTAGTGGGGGATTCATTCTACCTGAATTTAATTACTGTAGGGATGGAATACTAACTGGCGGCTTAATTGCATCAATGATTGGAACAAAAAGCTTTGATGATATATTGAACTTTATGCAGGGTTTTCATCAGTTAAGAGAAAAAGTTACTGTTGACTCTGAATTTCATGATAAAACAATTGAATCATTATTAGAAAAAATTAAAGCTAAATCAAGCGAGGTGTCAACTCTTGATGGAATTAAAGGAATAATTGATGATAATAGTTGGATTCTTGTGAGAAAATCAAATACTGAAGATATCATAAGAATTTCTGCTGAATCAGACGATGTTGGAAAATGTAAAACCATACTAGATGAAACTAGAGAATTAGTGAAGCAAAGTTATGACAAAATTAAATGAAGAGCAGATTATCAAAACATTTCAAAAAAAGCTAGGAAAAAGAAAATTTGTGGCTGAAGACGTAGAGATATTCAATCTTGGAAAAATAAATTGCATAGTCAATGTAGATACATTAGTTGAAAGTACAGACATTCCTCCTCATACTAAAATTTCAAATGCTGCAAGAAAAAGTATTGTTGCATGTGTAAGTGATTTTGCAGCAAAGGGTGTAAAACCATTATTTGGAACAATTTCTGTAACAATTCCAAGAAATTATTCTAAATCAAAAATTTTAGAATTAAGTAAAGCAATAGGAAAAGCTGCAAAAGAATTTGGTGTTAAAATTTTAGGTGGAGATACAAACGAGGGAAAAGAGTTAGTTATTCAAGTATCTCTAATTGGATTTAGTGAAAAAATAATTCCAAGAAAAGGAGCCAGTGTCGGGGATGTGATTTTTACTACGGGCCCATTTGGTTATTCTGCTGCAGGTTTGAAAATTCTGCTAGAAGGGAAAAAATCCAAGAAGAGTTTTGCTAAAAAGGCAAAATCAGCAATATTACGACCAAAAACTAAACTAAAATTTGGTTTAAAAGCAAAAAACTATTTTTCATCATCGATGGATTCTAGTGACGGCTTATCAACTACGCTTAATCAGCTTTCAAAACAAAGTAAGAAAAGATTTGTGATCACAAGCGTTCCAGGCAACTCGGATCTTTTTGAATTTGCAAAATCAAACAAATTGAATCCTCATAATTTGATTTTTGATGGAGGAGAAGAATATGAAATTGTGTTTACCTGCTCACCAAAAAATCAAGCAAAAATTACAAATCTTGCTAGAAAACTTCGTGTTTCATTAAGGGAAATTGGTCATGTAACAAAAGGTTCTGGTGTAGTCTTTCTTCAAAATGGCAAGACAGTTAGAATAAAAGATTCTGGCTGGCGACATTTTAGGAGTTAATGATTTTTAAAACCCTCAAAATGTGTGAAGACATTGTCAGAAACTGAAGTGAAAACAGAAGTTGAAGAGCCTCCAAAGACAGAAGAGGTTGAAGCAGAAGCTGTTGTCGAAGAAAAATTAGAGGAAAAGCCTGAGACAATAGCCAAAGCGGAACCAAAAGGAGAAACTAAAAAAGAAGGACCTGAAAAATGGGGAATAGCTCACATTTTCAGTAGTTACAATAATACAATTATCCATATGACTGATTTGACTGGTGCAGAAACTGTTGCAATTAGTTCTGGTGGAATTCATGTCAATGCTGACAGATACGAGTCTTCACCCTTTGCTGCAATGAAAGCTGCTAATGCAGTAGTTGAAGCTGCAAAAACAAAAGGTTTCACTGGATTTCATATTCGTGTAAGAGCAGTTGGTGGAGTTGGTTCAAGAGTTCCCGGTCCAGGCGCACAAGCAGCTATCAGAGCTCTTGCAAGAGGCGGATTCAAAATTGGACGCATTGATGACGTTACACCAATACCTCATGACACCACTAGGAAAAAAGGTGGAAAGAGGGGAAGAAGAGTCTAGTACTCTAATAGTTTTAATTTTATTTTACACTCTCTTGCTACAAAAAAATCCTGCATGAAATCGGTTAGCTTTTCTTCGTTTTTTCCTTTGTATCTCTGAATCATATCTGCAAATTTTTTTTCTATATTCAAAGTAAATGCTGGTTTTAATAATAACTTTGAAAAAGTCCAACCAAATTTTGAAGTGGGTTCGCTAAGTAGATAACCATCGGTAATTTCACATGTAGTTTGAAGGTGAGATAATGCTTTTTTTACTTTAAAAATATCGTCTTTATAATCAGTTGATGCTATTTCGAATGTTGTAGCCATTATTCACTATCATCTTGATTTTTAGAATTTGATAGCTTGCTGCTTAATTTTTCTGATAATGAAACAAATTTTCCTTCTTGTTCTACATTAATCGTCGTTTGAACTCTTACATTCATTCCAATGGATCTAAATAGAATCATAAGTTTGCCACCATCAATTTCTTCATCTATATCACCAGATTGGACAAGTTCAGCTAATTTTTCGATAACAATTTTTGTTTCATTTGGAAATTGTGCTTCTGCATTTTCCAGTACTTCTAATCCTCTATATCCTAATTTACTAACAAGAATTTCACGCGGCGTAGGCATATTTTTTTGCGCGTCCTTGTGAGAAGCTACAAGTTCTTCTTGTTTTTGTTTAAATGAAATGTTTTTTTGCATTTCTGCAAGTCGTTTTTCCTTTAATTTTTCTAATTCTTTGTCCTCTTCGCTCAACCCTTTATCACACCAATAGGAACAAGTTTTGCTACTTTTGTGGCAATTCCTAATTTATGAGATACGTTTACGACTGAATCTACATCCTTGTATGCTTGTGGAGTTTCTTCTACCACACCATCTCTAGTTAGGGCCTTAACAAAAATTCCTTTATCGCTGAGCGATTTTTTTACCTGAGATTCGGTATAACTTTTCCTAGCTTTAGTCCTAGACATCATTCTTCCTGCGCCATGAGCAGTTGAGCCAAAAGTTAGGTTCATTGAATTTGGTTGACCAAGCAAAATCCAGCTTGCTGTTCCCATAGAGCCTGGAATGAAAACTGGTTGTCCAATGTCTCTGTATTTTGTTGGAACTTCCTCTCTATTAGCTGGAAAAGCACGAGTGGCGCCTTTTCTATGAACCACTACTTTTCTGTCCTTTCCATCAATTTTGTGTGTTTCAACTTTAGCAATATTATGAGCAACATCATAAACTAGTTTCATATCTAAATCTGATTCAGATTGTTTGAAAACTCTTTCAAATGATTTTCTTGTCCAATGGGTAATCATTTGTCTATTACTCCATGCAAAATTTAATGCAGCAAACATTGCTTTTCTATATGACTCACCTTCTTCTGAGGAATTTGGCACGCAGGCTAATTCCCTATCTGCTAATTCAATATTGTATTTTTCTAATGCACGTTCAGATGTTCTAAGGTAATCACTACATACTTGGTGTCCAAAACCCCTAGAACCACAATGAATTAGAATTGTTACAGCGCCTTTTTTGATCCCCATTCTTTTTGCTGCTTGTTCATCATGAATTTCTTCAACACGTTGTACTTCAAGAAAATGATTTCCAGAACCTAAACTTCCAAGCTGAGGCGCCCCTCTTTTTCTTGCTTTATCTGAAACTTTGTTGGGGTCTGCATTGTCCATTTGTCCAGATTCTTCACACACATCTGCATCATTTGGTGTTCCATAGCCATTATCAACTGCCCATTTAACGCCTTTAACTAAAACTTCATCGAGTTGAGAATGACTAAGTTTAATCGCACCTTTTGAGCCAACACCAGATGGAATTGAATTGAAAAGATCTGTGACGAGGTCTTTTATTTTTGGTCGAACGTCTTGTTCTGTTAGGTTTGTTCTAATTAGTCGTACACCACAATTAATGTCGTAACCAACACCACCAGGACTGATCATTCCCTCTTCGGCATCCATTGCTGCAACACCACCTACTGGGAATCCATATCCTTCATGACCATCTGGTAAAACAGCTATATGCCCAACTACTCCAGGCATGGATGCAACGTTTGTTGCTTGCCAAACGGTCCTATCAGTGGTCATTTTTGTGAGAAGTTGTTCATCTGCAAAAATCCTTACAGGAACATTCATTCCATTAGAGGAATCAGGTTCAATGATGTATTCCATATCTCCAATTTTTTTGGGGGTTTGTGTTTGCATCAAGATCGGTAAAAAGCCAAGTCAAGCCAATTTAAATCATAAGTAGA
>JBHIUX010000077.1:0-5179 GCA_042138065.1 Nitrosopumilaceae archaeon | reverse complement strand
TTGCAACATGGACACATTACCTCACTTGTAAAGAAAAACAATGCACACAATGAACACCACTTTTGACCAATCTTGTATTTTAGATTGCTAGAAAATGATTCCTTTTTGAATCTAAAACATAATCCCTTGCAAGTTTGAGCCATGACAAAAAATGCTCTTGTAATATATTTAAGAAAATTTCCAAATTCTAGTCTTAGCTTTTGATTTCAACTATTGCATCAATTTCTGTCATAGAGTTTAATGGTAGACTAGAAACTCCTACTGCAATTCTTGCATGCTGTCCAATCTCTCCAAAAACTTCAAAAAAAAGATCTGATGCTGCATTGATAACTTTTGGATGCTGAGTAAAATTTGGCTCTGAATTTACAAAGCCTGAAACCTTGACAATTTTTGAAATCTTTTCTAAATCTCCTAGCTCCATTTTTAGCTGAGCTAAAATGTTAATTGCGCAAAGTTTTGCAGATTCTCTTGCCTCATCTAAATTCGAATCACTGACTTTACCTTCGTGGATTACTTTGCCATCCTTCATCGGAATCTGTCCAGACACAAAAGCCAGATTCTTTGAGATTACAACTGGAACATATGCACCTGCTGGTTTTGGTGGAGTGGATAACTCAATTCCCAGTGACTTTAGTTTCTCATCAATCATGAAAATTCTAAAAAACTGACTAGTTTTAGTTTTTATGAATTAATCTTTATGTGTACTTTTTCGCCTTTGTGAGACTTGTTCTGATATACTAATTTTGGTGAATGGCCTTGTTTTTGGAGGTATCCAGTAACTATTGCAGCCCATGGAAGCGAATGACCACTATTCAATCTTGATTCAATTGTAATGTTTTTTGTTCCAGATTCTAGATCAGCTTTTCCAGAGCAGGCCATTTGCAAAGACGAATCAATTATTGAAATCAGTTCTTCTAATGATTTTGATTTTAGGTTTATTCCATTTTTTTCAAGTAACTTTAGCATGTCAATTTCGTGAGTTTTTGAAATAAGGGATGCATTTAGAATATGGCCTAAAGCATTGTCATTAACTAGTTGTATGATTTTGTAAACCTCTTGTGCCTCTGATTTTGTCATGTCATACAGGCTGTCAATTTTTAATGAATTATCCCAAACATTAGAGAATACCTTCATTTGATTTACTCCCAAAATTTCTGTTGAGGAAAATATTGCACCCTTTCCATCATTGCTGTTAATTAGCATCAATTCTGTCTCATCAAAAATAAAACAATTCTGAATAATTTCAGATATTCTAATCTTTGCGCCATCTGGAATTAATTTGATTGATTCAGAACCAAGCAATGTTGGCGGAATGATAATTTTTACTTCTAAATCCCGTCTTAGTACAGTAAGCATTTGTTCTTTGCATTCTGCAAGAAGGCCAAGGCCCCACTGATCAACCATTATGTGAATTGATGATTTTGATCCTTCAATCATTGTTCTTAGGTGATTCAAAACAGAATTTGCACTAAGATCAAAGTATCTTCTTTCTACTGCACCTCTTGATTTTTTGCTGTCCTCACTAACTTGTTTTAGATTTGTAACCAGAGTGTTCATTGCATTTACCTTGTTAATCTGCTCCTGAACAATATCATCAAATGCGTCTTCGGGTGCAATTGCAGTGCACATCCTTGGCTTGCTTTTTGAAATAATTGCCAGCTTTTTCTTTTCTAGTTTTAACAAAATTGGATATACCTTTGTTCTTGGCAATTCTGAATAGTAAGCCAGCTCGCTAGCTGATATGGTTCCTTTTGCAACCAGAGTTACATAAGCACGTGCTTCATAGTTACTCAAGCCAAACTCTTCAAGACTAACTGTTATTGCGTGCTCGTTTACCATATCATATCCTGAAATTAGGATAGGTAAAATCAAGAGCTAAAATTCTTAGCACATCTACTCAAATATTGTCCCCTCTGCGGGGTGTCACTGCGGTTAAAACTCGCACCAGAAATTGATGAAGCAAAGTTGATTGTAGGCTCTAAAATTAGCAAGTCCTGACCTAATGTACGATTCCTAATAGGACTGCGTGCTTGAGCATTCTAAAACCAAACAGAAACCTGAAAAAGGATTTGAACAAGGTCCAGAAATTATCTGCCCTTGTTGATGAAAAAATGAAAAGCTATAGGCAAAAAAACAATCAAAAAATTGAAAAACTCGCTCCTGCTGAACTGCAAGATTTACATGAAATTCTTAGAATTGCCGATTATATTCTGACAAAGCATGAAACGAACAAAGATTTTCATTCGATACTAAAAGAATTTGTTGGAATCATAAACCACTCTGCAAACTCTGTAGAATCCCTTGATGATGAAATCTGCGAGCTGGTAATCTCTGCTGAGGGCACAATTTCTCGCATCAAGACCCTTCAGGGTAAGGTGTCTGATGATTATGATTTAGAAGCAAACCAAAAAGAGTCTGAAATTAAAGAAAATCCCTCAAAATCAAGTGGAAATAATTTAACCAATTCTTCGATAGGCGTTTACACTCAAGGATACCAATGCAATTCTGCAGTTGAGGCTGAACAGGTAATCTAGATATGAGTTTAGCACCGCAAGAGTTGGAAAATAGCGCAAGCAAATATGCTTCTGATGCAATAAAGTTTGATTCACAAGGTGCCAGGGGCATGGCAATTGCAAATTATCAAAAGGCAATTGATGCACTCGTTAGATTAATGCGATTATACCCTACCAGTAAACTAAATCCAATTTACAAAGAAAGAACTTTGTCATATCAAAAACGAATCAAATCACTACAAGAAGCTCATGGTGTAGAGCCAGCAGTAGACCCTCATGCATCACCAGAAGAGCAAAAAGCCAATCTGAAAAAACACCAAGATACCAGTGCTGTTGAAGATCTAATTATGAAAGAAAAGCCCAACGTTCGTTGGGATGAAGTCATCGGATTAGATGACGCAAAAAATGCATTGCGTGAATCAATCGTGTACCCTACAAAAAGACCTGACCTGTTTCCACTTGGTTGGCCCAAGGGATTATTGCTTTATGGACCACCTGGCTGTGGTAAAACAATTCTAGCTGCTGCAACTGCAAGTGAGCTTGACGGTTATTTCATTAACGTTGATGCAGCTTCAATGATGAGTAAATGGCTTGGCGAAGCTGAAAAAAATGTTTCAAAGTTGTTTAACATGGCAAGAGATTACGCCGAAAAAGAAGGCAAGCCGGTAATATTGTTTGTAGATGAGGTTGACTCTCTTTTAGGTTCAAGAAACAGTGAAGTCGGCGGAGAAATTAGAACTAAAAATCAATTCCTTACAGAAATGGATGGAGTAAACGACAAGGGAAAAAATTTGAAAATGTATGTTATTGGTGCAACAAACAAACCTTGGAGTCTTGATTGGCCTTTCTTGAGAAGATTCCAAAAACGAATTTACGTTTCACTGCCAACACAAGAAGCAAGACAGAACCTGTTTGATCTTTATACTGCACCATTAAGAAAAGACATCAAGGTACGAAGTACCGAGCTTGCAAAACTCTTTGATGGTTATAGTGCAAGCGATATCAAAGATGTGTGCCAGGCTGCTCAGCTAAAGGCTGTAAATGAGCTGTTCAGCTCACCTGATTACAAAGAACCTGTCACTGGAGAGGAACCACTTCAGCCAAGACAGCTAACTATGCCCGATTTTAGAGCCATAATGACTAGGAGAAAACCTAGCGTTTCAACCGAAATGATTCGCGCATACTACAAGTGGAGCGAAGAATTCAAGGCATTATAGGTTGTAACATTCAAGCCAAAGTGTAATTCCAAAACAAAATTTACAACTATTTATGATCAACTTCTGCGAGACATAGCTCATGGTAAAGCTAAGTTGTAGCCATTACGGTTACGATTGTAAATTTGAAGCAGACGGAGAAATAGAAGACGTCATCTCCAAATTTGGGGAACACACATTAGAAAAACATGGAATTGAATATTCCAAAGAAGTATTGATGCAATTCGTAATGAGAATACGATCATAAAATCCCTAGTCTTTCTTTTTCTTGATCGGTCTGCAGTTCAAAACCCTTAAATCGGTAATCGAAACCACTTTTCGAGGGTCACAATAACCACAAAAAAATCCAAATACATAAACAAATTTGGAAAGCTGATCTTTGATGATGGCACCGTTCTTGATGGAACGGGCTTTGGTTATTCTACAACAGTTGTTGGTGAGATAGTTTTCAATACAGGAATGGTTGGCTATACAGAAACGCTAACCGATCCGTCATACAGCGGGCAAATTTTGACATTGACTTATCCCTTGGTTGGAAACTATGGCGTTCCAAATCCTGAATCTAAAGACGATGATGGAATTCCAAAATACTTTGAATCAGACAAAATCCAAGTTCGAGGCCTTGTAGTTCACGAATTGTCTGAAACTGCAAGCCATTGGAATATCTCAATGACACTTGATGAATGGCTATACAATGAAAAAATTCCTGGAATATCTGGAATTGACACTCGGGAACTAACAAAGAAGCTTCGAGAAAATGGAGTAATGATGGCAGCTCTTGCAGTTTCAGATTCTGAAATTAATGTTGAAGAAATAAAGAAAAAACTGTCTTCTGCAACACATTACAATTCAGAAAAATTCATGGATGTTGTTTCAACAAAATCAGAGCAGACCTATGGAAAAGAAAAACAATCCGTGGTGGTAATTGACACTGGTGCAAAAAATGCAATATTGCGAAACATACGCGATATTGGATACAAAGTCATCAAGGTCCCTTGGAACACTCCGATTGAGAAAATTCTTTCATACAAACCAAAGGGAGTCGTAATAAGCAATGGGCCAGGAGACCCACAAAAATGTCCAGAAACCATAGATGTGGCAAAATCCCTTATTGAAAAAAACATTCCAACATTGGGAATTTGTCTTGGCGCACAAATCATTGGTCTTGCAGGAAATGCAGACACTTACAAGCTAAAGTATGGACATCGCGGACAAAACAAACCTTGTCTGAATTTAGATAATGATCAAGTTTACGTCACTAGCCAGAATCATGGTTACTGCATAAATCCAGAATCTTTGAAAAAATCTGATTTTGATTTATGGTTTTCAAACACAGATGATAAAACCGTTGAAGGTATCAAACATAAAAAACAAAAATGCATAGCTGTACAATTTCATCCAGAAGCATCACCTGGACCTTATGATTGTAAGTTCGTTTTTGAAGAGCTGAAA
>JBHIUX010000076.1:0-5196 GCA_042138065.1 Nitrosopumilaceae archaeon | reverse complement strand
TGGATGAAAAAAATATTGATATTGCAATGCCATGGTTTGTATTCCAAGATGATCCACTTGAAGAAACAATTGTCGATTATCTAGCTGATTTCCAAAAGAAAAGAAAGAAACCATTACTGGTTGGATGTAATGGTGGCCCATATACTGAAAAAATGATAAAATTGGTTGAGAAACACAACGTTCCAGTATACCAAGACCTTAGAACTTGGGTTGAAGCTGCAGGTGCGTTAGTTCAATTGGGCAAAATACAAGGAAAATAGAGATAACATTTAAAGTCCGAATAAATTCGCATCTTATCAATGTCTCTAGTAACAACTTCAAAATCAGACGGTGTATGCACTGTCAAAATAAACCGCCCTGACAAACTAAACGCAATGAACATGGATGTTGCTAAAGAATTAATCAAAACTTTTGAAACTCTAGGAGGGAATGATGATGTTAAAGTTATTATTCTTACAGGAGAAGGCGAAAAAGCATTTTCTGCTGGCGCTGACATTGAATACATGTCAAAAATTTCTCCAGATGAATCCGTAGAGTATGCAAAACTTGGTCAGCTTGTAACATCTACTGTTGAACTTGTAAGACAACCAACAATTGCAGCAGTAAATGGATTTGCATTAGGTGGTGGTTGTGAGCTTGCAATGTCTTGTGATATTAGAATTGCAGCTGACACAGCAAAGTTGGGTCAACCTGAAGTAACTATTGGAATTCCTCCAGGATGGGGTGGAACTCAACGATTAATGAGAATTGTAGGAATAGCTAAAGCAAAAGAACTTGTTTACACGGGACGAATGGTAAAAGCAGATGAAGCAAAGGAAATTGGTTTGGTTAACCAAGTTTTTCCATTGGCATCATTACAAGAAGAAGCAATGAAAATGGCAGAATCAATCGCAAAAAATTCAACAATGGGAGTACAGATGTCAAAAATTGCAATCAACAAAGGTAGAAACGCAGATCTTGATACTGGCCTAAGCATTGAACTGTTAGCATGGAGAAACTGCTTTACTCATCCAGATCGTGAAGAACGAATGACTGCATTCGTAAACAAATCAAAAAAATAAGCTAATCCTAATTTTTCTTCTTATTTTATTGTCTTACTAGTGGGTAGAGTGGGAAAAGCTTATTATAATTTGAATCGAGATTTTCACTCATGGCAACTGAACAATCTCAAACAAAGATTACAGTTACTCCAAAAGCTGCCGAAAAAATTAAAGAGTTCATGAACGAAGAGGCTGAAAAACCAGAATTCCTTAGAGTTTATGTTCAAGGCGGTGGATGTTCTGGCCTTTCTTATGGAATGGGTTTTGAAAAAGCAGCAGAAGAAGATGACATTGTCATTGAAGAAAACGGAGTAAAACTGTTGATAGACAGTTACAGTGTTGATCATCTACAAGGTGCAAACGTTGACTACATTGAAAGTCTAATGGGCTCTGGATTCAAAATTAATAATCCAAACGTCACAAAATCGTGCTCTTGTGGTCATTCATTCAGTACTGAGTAAGACTCAACCATTTTTTCCATTTTTAGATTTCACGAATAAAAAGTGGAGATACGCACATATACCCAAAACTGGGAACAAATTCTATGTTATTTAAGGAGATGATAATGTATTGCCTCAATCAGGAATTGTCAAATATCATGTTAAGCTTTCCTACCAAGTTGATGGACTCGTTGAGAGAGCAGATATAATCGGCGCAATTTTTGGTCAAACGGAAGGACTTCTTGGCCCAGAGATGAATCTAAACGAACTTCAACGCGTTTCTAAAGTAGGTAGAATAGAAGTTACAACCACAACAACTGCAAACACCACATCTGGTGATGCATTGATTCCAATGAGCACTGATATTGATACTTGTGCATTAATTTCTGCAGCCATTGAAAGCATTGATAAAGTTGGTCCATTTGATTGTAGTTTCAAATTAGAAGCAATTGACGATGTACGAGCTGCCAAAAAAGATGACATTGTAAAAAGAGCAAAAGAGATCAAACAGAAATGGTCAACAAAATCTGTTAGTGAAGGAGATACAATGTTAAAAGATGTACACGAAGGTACAGCTGGCGAAGTTCAAACATACGGTCCATCAAAACTACCTTGTAGTTCTGGAGTTTTTGATTCTAATTGGATAATTCTAGTTGAAGGAAGAGCAGATATCATCAATCTTTTGCGTGCTGGATACAATAATGCACTTGCAATTGAAGGTGCAAGAATTGATGAATCAATTAAAGACCTGTGTAGTTCAAAAGACAAAATTGTCGCATTTTTAGATGGTGATAGAGCAGGCGGATTCATTCTAAAAGAGCTAAAATCAGTTGTTCCAATTGATGTTGAGCTTAGAGCTGATGAAGGAGTTGAAGTAGAAGAGCTAACTCCACAAAGAATTGATGAAATCTTAAAACCTGTTAAAGAAAGTATTACTGGAAAAACACAAGTTGCTCCACCTGTTCAAAGTGAAGAAGATAAACCAATTGCAGAACTTGCATCAAAAATTTATCCGAATCTAAATGAAACACTCGAAGCAGTAGCTCTTGATGGTGAAAGAAATGAAATTTTCAAAGTACCAATTAGTGAATTAGTAAGTAAACTTTCAACACAATCCGGTATCAAATATCTTGTATTGGATGGAATCATCACACAACGACTTCTCGAAGGAGCTAAAAACGCTGGAATTGAATGTCTTATTGGACACAGAGTTGCAAAGCTATCAAACCCTAATGGTGTGACGCTCAAAACATTTTCTGAACTAGGCTTAGATTAGATTTCTTAATGACCGACCTAAAGGTACAACATATTCTTACACTATCATATCTTTTATCAAAAGGAGCAAAGCACAATTTTGTTTCAATCACCACATCTTCTCTAGGAAAAAGCATTAACAAATCCCAACAAGCAGCATCAAAACATCTTTTGGAATTAGAAAAGGATGGTTTCATAGAACGTATAATGTCTGGCAGAAATGTTTCAGTAAAAATCACATCAAAAGGATATTCTGAAATTATGAAACTTTTCACTGCCATTCGTTCAGGATTAGACTCTCTTCCATCATATGTAGAATTGAAAGGCACACTAGTTTCAGGAATGGGTGAAGGCGCATATTACATGTCTCTAAAAGGATACACTAAACAATTTAAGAAAAAAATTGGTTATATTCCGTTTCCAGGAACACTAAATATTAGTTTAACAAAAAATGAATACATTGAAGCAGTTGATCAGTTTGATGCACTAGATGGAATTTTGATAAAAGGATTTTCAGATGGAAAAAGAACTTATGGGTGGGTAAAATGCTTTAAAGCAAAACTAAACAAATCTACTGATTGCGAACTGATTCGTTTAGAAAGAACTGTTCATGATAAGACCATTATAGAATTAATTTCAAAAACCAACCTAAGAAAATCTGCAAAATTATCAGATGGAAGCAAAGTTACAATTAGAATTCCAATAAACTCACAATAATCTAAATATCGTGAATTGCTTCTCCATATTCTTTTTCAATTTCTGAGCTAGAAATTTCTGGAACAGGAGATTGTAATCTTGCAACCTTTACATCTAGATTTATTTTTTTGCAGCCATCTGTAATAGATTTCTCTTGATGCACCTGATCATAACCAAGCGCAATAATTTCTGGCTTGATCATCTCAACAGTTTTGAAAATATCTACCTCATGTCCAATGACACAAAGGTCTACCATTGATAATGATTTTACTAAATCCCTTCTCTGGTTTTGTTTATGCAACGGTGTTCTTTTTTTCATTTTTTCAGCAGTGCTGTCTGTGGCAACTACAACAACAAGTACGTCACCAAGTGCCTTTGCAGCATTAAGCGTGTGTATGTGTCCTGGATGAATGATATCAAAAACACCTCCTGCCAAAACAACTCTCAATGAGGTCCGTCCCAGTTCAGTTAATGCCAGTTTCTCATTTTGTACAAGGTCATTTTTCTTTAATCCCTCAATTTTTTCATTAATAATACTCTCAGAAAGATGAGTTCTATTCTTTACAATCTCAATTGGATCATCATGTGTTATTGTTGACACAAAGATAGCCGATAAGATGGATTTGTCTATTATTTCCAACAGTATTTCTCTAAATCTCTCCCTTTCTTTAATTCATCGATAAATTACATTTTTGGTTCTAATCCTTTAGCCATTCTAAGTGAATCAACTAAACCATCTGCGTACCCGATACTTAGAATAGCAACTTCATCTTTTCCTTGTTCTAAGAATTTTTCAGCATCTTTGATGTATAATTCTGCATTTTCTAACACCTCTTGAAACTCTTTGGAATCTTTGAAATAAGGTGCAATTTCTTTTAGGGCTTGTCTTACCATTGGAACATATTTCTCAATCATCTGCTTGGAAATTTTTTTAGTATTTTCAGAATTATCATAAGGCTCATCTTTACAGTCCGTTAGAACTTTGATTGCATCAGATTCAGTAAAATGAAGTTTTCCTGGGATTATAATCGTGTGTGGAGGTTTTCCAAAATCAATTTTTTTTAGTGTTGAAATTTTTCCAGAGATGATTTTCTGGTTCTTAAAACCAATTCTTGAAGCAATGATAACAAATGTAGATGGATGAATCACATTTCTTTTTTGTTCTTTTTCTGTTTCAGTTAATGCGGCAAGGGCTTGTTTTGGGTCAAGAAAAAATTTTGAATCTTGGTTGTACTCTAAAAGTAATAGAGTATGATTTCCCCCAATCAAATTTTTGTAAATCATATAATATGGAGTTGTCATTGTTTTTAATTCGCTCATAATGGTCACAATTTTCCCAATTTTGTAATAATGCAGACCAGCTTCTCCGACCAAAGAGGTAAGCGATGATGCAGCGTGTACTGTTTGGGTTTTAATTTTTTCCTGAATTGCTCGAACTCTTAATTCAATATGAGTAGTTGCTATATACGGATCTCCATAGGCAAGTAAAACAACTTTTTTCTTTTTTGCATTTTTCAAAATCTCGGCTCCGTCTTCAACCATCCAACGCTTTGCAATTTTTAATTTTGATTTTGCAAGTTTTTTGATTTTAGCTGTTTCACTTTTTGAAATTGGACTAGTAAACTGTTCAAAGTATACAATGTCGGCTTGTTTTACAAGTTTCTGGGTTGAAACTGATATTGAATCAGCTCCTGAAATCCCTAGACCGACGAACCATAGCATTACTTTTTCTTTCTATCGTGAAGTCTTTTTAAATGGTGTAGAGT
>JBHIUX010000075.1:0-5219 GCA_042138065.1 Nitrosopumilaceae archaeon | reverse complement strand
ATTTGGTAAAATCAGAATTTGGTTATCACATTATCAAAAGATTAGGTTAGATGTACGCATCAAGACCGGATTTTACTTCTTGTTTTTGTAAAACCTTGGTCATTTTTTCTCCCATTCCTTTTGCAGCAGTAATTTTTCTTTTTCCAATCCAATAATAGGTTTCATCGATAGTATCTTTTGCAATAAGAACAATTAGTTTGCCAGTATCTTTTCTCCCAGTTCTTCCTCTTCTTTGGATGTAACGAATCGAGCTTGGAACATTATCATAAAAAATTACAAGATTTACTTCTGATATGTCTAATCCTTCTTCGCCAACACGAGTTGCAATTAGAACTTTGTATTCCCCGTCTCTAAATTTTTGAACTGCTTCAACTTGTTTTTTTTGTTTTAAACCAGTTTCACCAGCTTTTCCAATTAGTATTCCTGCAGAAATTCCCATCTCTGTTAATCTTTTATGAATTGTGTCAACGGAATCACGATAACTTGTAAAAACAAGAACTTTGTTGTTTGCAGATTCTAAAATTTCTTTTAATTTTGGAATTTTAGAATGCTCAATTCCTTTATTCTGGGCAGATTTTGCAAGTTGTATGGCTCTAGTAAAATTTGGATCAACTTCAAAAAGTTCTTTGATACCAGCGCCTTTCTTTTTGCTAGTCCTTTCACAGAATTTTAGAAACGGCGTAATTCCATGAGCCTCTAAGATGTTTAACGCATAATGAATACGAATAGCCGTGAAAAGTGGCTTTGCTGAGCGCCTATTTTGATTAAGAACAAAGTCTCGTATTCGCAATAAAGCCGAAAGAGATTTTTGGTCACCAAGCTTCAAACCATTTTTCTTTAGTGTTTGGTATCTTTCATCTAATGCAAGTTTGATCAAAGTTTGAATGGCTTTCATTTCTTGCGGCAAATCAACCTTGACCCATTCGGTGTTAGTTTGCTGCACATATGGTTTTACATCTGGGCTGTCTTCATTTCTTTCAGCGACGCATGATATTTTTAGTGTTTTTAGAATCTCTGTTGCTTTTTCTTTTTCACTAGGAAGAGTTGCAGTCATTCCCACTATCCTCGCTTTTGAGCTAACAAAACGTTCTGCAATTCCTGAATATGCATAATCTCCAATTGTTCTGTGTGCCTCATCAAAAATTACTAGGTTAAATTGATCTGGTGAAACAATTTGCCGGTCTAAATCATTTTTTGTGATTTCTGGAGTGGCGCAAATTACACTATTCATCCAGAGTTTTTTTCTTTTTGATATTTGATCCTCGCCAGTGATAATTCCAATATCATCTAATGTTAGATTATTTTTTAAAAAGTCATAATGCTGGTTTACAAGAACCCTAGTAGGAGCTAAAAACAAAACACCGCCATTGCCCTTTGAGAGAAATTCTGCAATCACTTGCAATGCTACAGCAGTCTTTCCTAATCCAGTAGGCAACACAATAATACAATTTTCATCAATTGCCTGTTTTGCTAGATTAACCTGATATTCTCTTTTTTCAATAGCATTTTTTTCTACAAATTTTTGTTCAATGAATTCTAGAGTCAAATTCTTGTTTTCATTTTTTAACTATAATCTATTGATTTTATGGTTTCGCGTAGTTGAATGATAGCTATTGCTCAAATATCCATATATTGTGGGAGTCAAGATGTTTGGTGTGAGTAAGTCTTTTGAAAGACCCAATTGGGACGAATATTTTATGCTACAAGCCGAACTGGCAAAACTTCGCTCAAACTGTATGACAAGACAGGTGGGAGCAGTAATTGTGAGAAACCACAGGCAGCTTGCCACAGGCTATAATGGAACCCCTCCAGGTGTCAAAAACTGCTTTGAGGGAGGCTGCAAAAGATGTCAGCTTAGAATGGAGGGAAAAATAGAGTCAGGAGCATCCTTGGATAGATGTCTGTGCAACCATGCAGAAGCTAACGCCATTATGCATTGTGCAATTTTAGGAATTGAGGCAGGTGTAGAAGGTGCTATATTGTATACAACATTTGTCCCATGTTTGGAATGCACTAAGATGGCAATAACAATTGGAATAAAGAAATTCTTTTGTCTTGATTCTTATCCTGAAACAGATTATGATTTGCTAAAAGAAGCAGGAGTAGAGGTTATTCAATTAGATAAAACAAAAATTCAACGTTGGGCAAATGAGATAGTTCAAAATTCTGATAAAAAGTGATTTCATGCAAGTAAATAGTGAAACCACTGAAAAGATAAAATCAATGCCACCATCATTACTTGTTTCAGCCACATACAATAATCAAAAAAAGGCAGCAATTTTAAAATTCTATGAAGCAAAATCACAAAAAATCATTCTTTGGGAAGATGAAACAGGTCATAAACCGTATTGCTATTCAAAATTAAATCCAGAAGAACTAGACTTTCTAAATGAAAGACAAGATGTGATAAAGATTGAATCAGTAAAACGTCACGACATGTTAAATGATCAAGAAATTAATGTTTCAAAAATAATAGTTGAAGACCCATTGGCAATTGGTGGAACATCAACTGACAAAAGTATCAGAAACATAATTGAAACATGGGAGTCTGATATCAAATATTATGAGAACTATCTGTATGACAGATCATTAATTGTTGGCAAGTATTATGAAATTGTAGATGGAAAAATTAAACCACATGATTTAGAAATTTCTGATGAAGTAAGATTGTCATTAAAAAGTCTCCTGTGGGATAAAATTTCAAAAGAAGATATGGTGGATACAAAACAATTTGAAGAATACATTTCCGAATGGGCTAATCTTCTAAATCAACCAATACCAAAAATCAAACGAATTAGTTTTGATATCGAAGTAGAAGCAGAAATTGGTAGAATCCCCGACCCTAAAGTTGCAGAAAAAATGGTTACTGCAATTAGTTTTGCAGCATCTGATGGTCTCAAACAAGTTTTCGTACTAAAACGAGCAGGTATTGAAGAGGGAACAAACGAATTGGATTCAGACGTAAAGGTTGTTTTTTATGATGAGGGAAAGGAAAAAGACATGATTTTTGATGCCTTCAAACTAATTTCCAGTTATCCTTTTGTCGTTACCTATAACGGAGATGAATTTGATATGCCATATCTGTATAATCGTGCTCAAAGATTAGGAATCAAGGGCTCTGATAACCCACTATACATGATGAGAGATTCTGCAACTCTAAAGCACGGAGTACATTTGGATCTATACAGGACATTATCTAATCGTAGTTTTCAAATCTACGCATTTAGTCACAAATATACAGATTTTTCATTAAACAGCGTATCAAAAGCGCTACTAAATGAAGAAAAAATAGATTATGGGATAGAACTTGATCAATTGAATCTCTATCAAACAGCCAATTACTGTTTTAATGATTCAAGACTTACTCACAAACTTACAAGCTTCAACAATGATGTTCTGATGAATTTACTGGTAGTCATTGCAAGAATTGCAAGAATGCCAATTGACGACATTGCAAGAATTGGAGTTTCACAATGGATTCGAAGCTTACTATACTATGAACACAGACAACGCAATGCGTTAATTCCAAAGCGTGATGAGCTTGAAAGAAAATCATCTGGAGTAGTAACTGATGCCATTATCAAAGATAAAAAATATCGTGGGGGATTAGTTGTTGATCCCGTTGAAGGGATTCACTTTAATGTTACAGTAATGGACTTTGCAAGCCTGTATCCCAGTATAATCAAGGTTCGAAATCTTTCATATGAAACAGTACGATGTCCGCATGATGAATGTAAAAAAAATACTATTCCACAATCAAGTCATTGGGTTTGTTCTAAAAGAAATGGTATGACATCTCTTTTGATTGGCTCCCTTCGTGATTTAAGAGTAAATTATTACAAGAGTCTTTCAAAAAGTCAAAAACTCACTGAAGAGCAAAGACAGCAATATACAGTTGTAAGCCAAGCGCTAAAGGTGATTCTTAATGCAAGTTATGGTGTTATGGGAGCCGAAATATTCCCATTGTATTTTCTTCCTGCAGCAGATGCAACAACTGCAATTGGCAGATACATCATTTTAGAAACCATCAAAAAATGTGAAGAGGCTGGAATTCAGGTCCTATATGGCGATACAGATTCATTATTTATCAAAAATCCATCCCCAGAACAAATTCAGAAAGTAATTGATGAAGCAAAGAAAAACTTTGGGGTTGATTTAGAAGTTGATAAGGAATATCGTTATGTCGTGCTAAGTACAAGAAAGAAAAACTATCTTGGAGTTACAAAGTCAGGCAAAGTTGATGTAAAAGGACTGACTGGAAAAAAATCACATACACCACCCTTTATCAAAAAAGTATTTTATGAATTGCTAGAAATTTTATCCAAGGTACAAAATGTTGATGAATTTGAAGCTGCGAAAAAACGAATTAGTGAAAAAATTGCAGAGTGGGCAAAAAAAGTAGAAGCAAAAGAAATTCCACTTTCAGATTTAGCATTTAATGTAATGATTAGCAAAGCTCCATCAGAATATGTAAAAACCGTGCCGCAACATATTCGTGCTGCAAAGCTTTTGGAGACAGTTAGAGAAATTAAAAAAGGAGACATTATTTCATATGTCAAAATTTTAAACAAGCCCGGAGTAAAGCCAGTAGAAATGGCAAGAAAAGACGAGGTTGATTCAAAAAAGTACATGGAATTCATGGAATCAACGCTTGATCAAATTACTTCATCAATGGATCTTGATTTTGACACAATTCTTGGAAAACCAAAACAAACAGGATTAGACGAATATTTCTGGAACTAGGTAAAGAAAAATGGCATTAGATGAAATTTCAATAACTATCTTAGGAATTGCTGCAAGTATTTTGATTTTATCAGGATGGGTTCCACAGATTGTGAAAGGATATAGAACAAAAAAGCTTGACGATGTTTCAAAATACCTGATGTCGTTAGTTGCAATTGGTGCATTTTTGTGGATGCTTTACGGTTTTGAAAAAAATGACTTTATCATCATTGGAGTAAATGTTGCTGCAATTTGTCTAACGATGACAGTTTTAGCCATGAAATTTAGATACAAAAAGCATAATCTCAACCAGAAATAAGAATAATCAAAATAATAAATAGCAGACGCGGATTTTTCATGAAGGGTAAGAAATGTTTATCATAAATTGTAAAAATTATGAAGAGATTTCTGGTTCTCATATTTCAAAATTCATTAAAATTGTTGAAAAAATTTCAAAAAAATACAAAGTAAAAATTGCAATTGCTCCTCCTCAACAT
>JBHIUX010000074.1:0-5366 GCA_042138065.1 Nitrosopumilaceae archaeon | reverse complement strand
ACTTGATGTTATCTGCAAGTGTTGAGCCAATTTTATCAATCTCTGCTAATTTTTTAACCGGAGTTGCAGACAAGTCATCGAGGTTCTTTATACCATGTTTGAAGAGTTTTCGAGCACGAATTCTTCCAATTCCCTTAACTTTAACTAATTCAATCAATTCTTCTCGGATTCCATATTTTACTCGCTTCCGAATTATATCCAATTCGTCTAAAAGATCCGCTCTTTGAAGCTGCTTTGCCAGCTCACGAAGGCAATAGAGCAACCAATCTGCATTCTCAGTCATCCTATGCATATCCCCAGACTCGATTTTGAGATTATCAGAAAGAGATACCTCTGAAGATTCTGTAATCCATGATTGAAGGGCAATGAGGCTTCTTGTGCAATCATACTCTGAAATGGGTTCAATAAGTTCTGAAGCATGATTTTCAATCAAAAGGCTGACTGTCTCATAATCTTTGTTTCTAAGTGCAAATTTTGGAAAAAACTCTTCTGACTCTGAAACCAAATGTAAAAATCCAAAGGTATGTTTTCTTTCTTTTGATACATTTTCAATCGCATTTCTAAAAAATGTCGCAGTTAAAGGATCAATGTAAAGCTTTGATACTTTTTTCCCAAACTCTGTCGCAACATATCTTTCACCTTTTTTAATAAGAAAATCTTCATCTAACAAATATCGCAAAGCTATATCTAGCGCAAATTTTATTGTAGATTTTCTTGATTGCAATCCGCCAAGTGTCTGTAAAAATAAATCAATGATCTCCTCTTTTTTTATTCCAGGAGATGTAACAATCGTACTAAGAACATGAATTCTCAATGATTTATCATCAGTAATTTTTGATTCAATTGGTTCAGGTTCTCCATTTACATAATAATCAATTAATTCTGAACCATTTGAATTTCCTACAATAATAGCTTCACCATGATCATCATATTGTGGTCGTCCTGCTCTTCCACAAAGTTGCTTGTATTCAAGAACACTAATTGGTCTGTTTGCACCAACCTTGGCATTATATCTTGCAATATTTGATATTACAACTCTTCTTGCTGGTAGATTAACACCTGCTGCAAGTGTGGGCGTTGAAGAAAGTAATTTGATAGTTCCCTTCCTAAACTCTGATTCAATTGTTTCTCTACAATTTTGATTTAAACCTGCGTGGTGAAAAGCAACTCCTTTTTTTACTAACTCTGCAAGTGTTTTCACTAACTGGGTATGTTCGTTTGATCCTAGAATCTTTTTTGAAACATCTTCAAGTTCCTCTTTTTCAGATTTTTTCAAATATCTAGAAATTATATCGGCTGCCTTTGCTGCAAGTGACGCAGAACGTGTTCTTGTTTCTGCAAATAGCAATGATTGACCACCGTCTTTTACTGATTCAGCACCTAAATCTACAGGTGGACCCCTCATGGTAGGTTCGACTTCAAAGAATTTTCCATCATGCATAGTCACACTTCCTCCATCGTAAACCCCTTCTGCCAGAGGTACTGGCCGCCAGTCATTTTCAACCAAAGAACAGTCTAACCATTCAGACATTTCATCTGCGTTCGTTATAGTTGCACTTAATGCAACAATTTGTGGTTTTGATTGTAGGAGTTTGAGCTTTGTTAAAATCATTTCAAGAGTTGGACCTCTATCCTGATCACCAATCAGATGAATTTCATCAGCAATAACTAATCCAATATTCTCTATCCATTCTGCCCCATGACGAATTAAAGAATCCATTTTTTCATTTGTTAAAACTACAATGTCACTTTTATCAAGAGTTTTATCTACTGACTCAAAATCCCCAGTTGAAATTTGTGTTTTTATTTTTCTCCCTAGAGGAATTTTTTCTATTTTTTTAAATTCTGAAAATTTTTCAGCTGCTAAAGCACGCAATGGACTAAGATAAACAACCTTTCCCTTGTTTTTTGAAAGATAGCTAAGCATTGCTAAAGTTGCAATCAGAGTCTTCCCACTAGCAGTTGGTGCAGATACAAGCATGCTTTTTCCATCTAAAAGACCCGCCTCTACGCTTTCTTCCTGTGGTGGATAAAGCTTTGAAAATCCTTCAGTTTTAAGAAAATCTTTTGTTGGTTTTGGTAAATCTAACTCTTCTATCTTCATACTCGGTTATAATGACCGGGTTTGGATTCATAAATAGATGCTTCGCGAAGCATTCTTCTGATATAGTTGTGAGCTTCTTCTTCGGTAAACTTGCCTGATTTTACAAGCTCACTAACAAACGTTCTCTCTTCAACTGGCTGTTTTGGCTCACCTTCAAGTGATCTTAGAACATCCATGAATAATTGCATTCTTGAAACTTCGCTTTGTGGTTTTCCTTGTAAAACTCCAAGGTCAACCTTGCCAGTATTAACGTCAACTCCAGCATCTTGAAGCATACTTTCAATGAGAAATATTGCACGATCGGCATCCTCAGCCTCAACTTGGTCTTTCATGAGTAGTCTTGCTCGTGCTGTAGCAAGTCTGATCAGACCTTCAAGTTGTCTTGGAGTAACTGTAATCATTTCCTCAGATTCCACGTTTCTCATCTTCATGTAATATTCTAGAATTTTTTCCTCAGCCTCTTTGGTAAGAGTTGGATTAATTCTCTTTGAATATCCAAGATATTTTGTGAGGATATCAACATCTATGAGAGAACGATTTTCAATTCCAGCTGGTGTGTGAAGCTCAATGATATGCTGTGCAATTTTTCTATCCTTTTCTTTTGATGGAATATCTCTTACTACAAAAATAAGATCAAATCTTGTAAGCAAAGGAATTGGCAAGTTTACATTTTCTGTAATGTTTTTGAATGGATCATACTTTCCATACATTGGGTTTGCAGCAGAAAGAATTGATGTTCGTGCGTTTAGTGTAGCTACAATACCTCCCTTTGCAATACTTGCTGATTGCTGTTCCATAACTTCGTGAAGCGCACTTCTATCTTCAGGTGTCATTTTATCAAATTCATCAATACAAACAAGTCCTTGATCACCTAGAACAACAGCACCTGCTTCAAGCATGAAAATTCCACTCTTGTCTCTTACAACTGCAGCTGTAAGACCAGCTGCTGTAGAACCCCTACCTGATGTGTATAATCCTCTTGGAGCAACTCTAGCACAGAACTTTAACATTTCACTTTTTGCAGTACCTGGATCACCAACCAAAAATATGTTGATATCACCACGAATCTTACTTCCATCCGAAAGTGTTCGTTGTGTTGAACCTACAATGAGATAAAGAATTGCTTCTTTGATTAATGAATGACCTTGGATATGTGGTGCAAATGAATCAATTAATCGTTGATCAATCGTTGGATCCTTTGCTAATGACTTGATAATTTTTTCTTCTTCAGGAGAAATCTCTTCTCTTTCAGATCTTCTTGATGATTTTTTTCCTCTTCCACCAAGAAATTCAATATTGTTTCCATCAATTCTTAGTCTGTATAGTCCACTATTTTGCCGACTAACACCAATAATTGATTCTTGTTCAATTCTTACAATTCCAGTAAGAATTACTCTGTCTCCAGGCCTGCAATTATCTACAAGATCTTGTTTGATTGTTACATCAATGTAATGAGGGAGTTGTCCTGGAGGAAGATCCTCTGGTAATTCCTGTAGTCTGAGAATTTGAAAGTCGATAAATTTACTTGACTCTGGTTTTATTTCTAAATCCTTGTGAGAACATTTTGGATCTGAACATTTTACAGGAACATTAACACTCATTCCTTTGAGCAGAAATATCTGAGTTACATGATGCTCAGGACAAACATAAGTCAACTCTTTTGCTAATGGTTTTACTTCTGATGATCTTACAACCATTCCAGAAACGCTTGTCATTTTTCCAATTATCTCAGCATTGATCTGTCTCAAACTGCGTTGTACTGGATAATTGACAACTCTGGCTCTGATTTCATCTTTAATTTTTTCAGCATATTTTGGGAATCTTTCTTGTAAGATTTCTTTTATTGCTCGTGAAAATGCATTAAGAATCTCATCAGGATTCTCATTGAATCTAGATTCTATTTCTGAATAAGATACTAGATCATTATAATCAATTATGATAAACTTTGAGTTCTTTGGCATCATCTGGTCAATTTGTTCAACATAGCTGAATGAACCAGACTTATCTTTGAATTGAACTAGGAAATTTTTTACCATGTCTGCCATTGCAGATTCTGTATACTGTTTAGTCTCTACCCTACTCAATCTTCTTCACCAAGGATATGTTTTGTAAAATCTGCACTCATATTGTGTAGGTTATTGTAATATTCCTTTTCTTCAACAGTAAGCTTGCTTGCCAAGTTAGCGGTTAATTTTGAAGAATCAGCAAGATGAATAATCTTTCCTTTTCTTTTTCGAATTAAAGAGTTAAGCATACTTCCTACTTTGTCATAATCGGATTGCTCAAGTGTTTTCATGTATGACTTTAGCTTGATGTAAAAGTGTGGTTCAAGTGTTGCTAACTCAAACTCGCCTTGGACATTTTCTTTTACAATTGCCTGTTTTAGTTCAACAACCATATCTGTATCTTGAATGATAACGTGCTTTTCATTTTCAAGCACCTTTGCAACCCAACGCGGTATGTTTAGCATCTCACCTTGTTTTCCCTCGACATCAATGTCAGACACTTTTATCTTTACATCGTGATTGAAGGTAACCTTGACATCTTCTAGGTCAAATCCTGTGGCATGTACTTTCTCCAAATCCTGTACGTTCATAAGATCTGTGATCCTCCCAAGGATTTACATCAAACGGATCGATCAATTTAGCTAACAAAAAGGTGAGATCAATTGATCCTCACCTTAACAGGCATTTATTTAGCAGTTAAGAAATCAAGAGATCTGATGTCTTCTAATACTATGTGGGTAGAAAAATATCGTCCTTCTAAACTAGGTGATGTTGTCGATCAGGACGAGATCATAGGAAGTCTTGAATCATTATTAAAAAATCAATCAGAAATGCCACATCTTTTATTTTCTGGAAGTGCAGGTGTTGGCAAAACAACTGTAGCTCTTTGTTTATCAAAACAAATTCTTGGTGATCGAGCAAGAGACTACACTCTTGAGCTAAATGCATCTGATGAAAGAGGAATAAATATGGTCCGTGAAAGAGTCAAAAAGTTTTCAAGATTTGCAGGACTTGATACTGAAATTCCTTTTAAGATAATTATTTTAGATGAGGCAGATGAAATGACTGCGGATGCTCAAACTGCATTAAGAAGAATCATCGAAGACACTGCAAAATATTGTAGATTCATTTTGATCGCAAATAACATTTCTAAAATTATTGATCCAATTCAAAGTCGCTGCGCAGTATTCAAATTTACTTCAATTCCAGAAAAAGAAACAATATCTCATCTAAAATCAATTGCAAAAAAAGAAAAA
>JBHIUX010000073.1:0-5473 GCA_042138065.1 Nitrosopumilaceae archaeon | reverse complement strand
CCAAGTGTCAAGAATTGACCTGCCTCATACTCTGGAACTCCACCTTCTGGAACTATTCGTGTAATGAAGAGATCTTCTTTAAGAAATTCCATGTAATCTACTGTCGCTCTAATGTCTGTGACCATTCAATTCCTTTTTCGTAATTTTTGGTTAAATATCTTTATGAAAAATTCTGTTTCAGGAAATTCATATTAGTTAAAGGTTGATATTTTTAGGAAAATTTATTCGTCTCTACTCAAAAGTTAAAATTTAACTCATTTTATGTATCTGATATTGTCTGAGGATTCTACAGAAGCACCAAAGAAAAAACGAGGAAGACCTAAAGGCTCCAAAAACAAATCAACAAAGTCAAAATCAAAACCAAAAGAGCCTCAAGAATTTGAAACCAAGCTTGGTGAAACAAAACCTGAAGAATCTAAAGAAACAGAGCCTAAGGCAAAAGCAAAGGAGGAAGAATCAACAGCTGTTGCAACTATAACCCCTCCTAAAATTGTCTCAGCTGACTCTTTTACCTACAAACGTGGAAACGAGGTTATTTTTAGGCGAGAAATGGGTGAACCAGAATTTTTCTTACACAAAAACGAACTAGCTCCACCAAGACCTGTACTATCAAAAGATGAAGAAGAAGAGATTTCCAAAAAAGTACAGATTCCAACTAATCAGATACCAAAATACGAACCAGAACGCGTACTTAGTCCAGAATTTAGTGGATTATCAAATTATGAGAGAGGCGTTGAAGAACATAAACAAGAATTGGAAGAAGAATTACGCCAGCTAAAACAAAATCCAGATGAAAACGAGAATCAAATTAAACTGCTAGAAGATGAATTAAGTTCTCTTGATTATCTTTATGAAAATTATAATATTGGAATGAATGTTTTCCGAACTGCTAAAGGAGGACGCAAAAAATTAAAGGCGTAATAAAAAATATGGCGGGAAAAAATTTTAACATTGTAAATGCTCGAGTAACTTTCAAAAATCTTCCACTACATAGATTAGCAAATTATTCATTTAAAGATGTACAAGCAGCGTGTGAAGAATTTAAGAAAATATCTGATGTTTCAGAATGTGTAATAGTTCAAAATCCTTTTAGAGTAGAAATCTTCATGGTAGTTTCTTTAGATAAAGAAGACTCTCCAGATGCAAGAAGAGCTGAAGGAGCAACTCTTACTGTAAAACAAATAGAAAAAACTTGGAAAGCACTTACAGAACTAGATCAATATGAACTTGATCATTTTGATCAAATTCTTGAAATCCACAAAGACGATGATGTTTATCTTCATTTGTTAAGACTGGCATCTGGTTTAGAATCAATAGTTGTTGGTCGAGAAGGAATCCTTAATGAAATAAAAGAAGCCATTGAAAATGCAAAAAAAGCAAACCTGTCTGGGGATGTCTTGAACAATTTATTTGATGTTTGTATAGAATCTGCAACAAAAATTAGAGAATCAACTGAGATTAGTAAAGGAATAATCTCTCTTGGTGATATTGCTTTGCAAACTATTCAAGATAAAACAGGTATTGATGGAAAAAAGATTCTACTTATAGGAACAGGTGAAATTGCAGCTATGGTTGCAAGAGCTCTAGGTCATAAAGACATTGCATATGATGTTACTAGTATGACTATTGAGAGGGCTACAGGATTTTCTACCATATTAGGTGGAACACCAGTGGCATTTGAAGATGTTTTATCAGGATTTGATAAATATGATATTGTAATTGTTGCAACCACAGCAGATTATCATTTGATTAATTATAATAGAATTAAACGAGTTATGGAAAAGAAAAAGAAAGGAACTATGATACTTGATATTTCAGATCCAAGAGCAGTTGCCGATGAAGTGTCATCACTTCCTGGTGTTAAGCTAATGTTCAGACACCAAATCGATGAAATGTTTGAAAATTATATTCAGTCAAGCAAGAAAAAGATCCCCTCTGTTGAAGAAGCAATAAAAGAAGAACTTCCAACTATTTCAGCAACAATAAAATAATTTTTTATATTATTTGTCTAACCGTATGATTCGTACTTTACTTCAAAGCTTCCATCTTCACGTTTGTTGTTCATTGTAACAAAGCCTCTGGGTTTCAAAAAGTCCATTACACCATCTATTGTTCCTTGCCAGCCACAAACGTAAAACATTGTGTTATCTTTGGTGATTTTTTCACCCACTAATTCTTCTAGCGGTGACATTCCATTCTCTTTTGGTCTAAGAAATGTCTCGACACGACCCGTCTGTCCACCCCATGAACGATTAAACCATTCTTGTGGCCTACTTATTGCAGCTCTATACTTGAAATTCCATTTATCTTTTCCAAGATCTCTACTTTCATTTTCCAAATCTGTAAAAAGTTGTTTGTAAACTAATTCATCTACATAACTTGCACCGTGAAGGACTACAATCTCTCTTTTATCCCCAATGTCATGCAGATGTTGAGCATAACTTACAAAAGGCGCAATACCTGTTCCTCCACCAACACAAACTATTCTCCGTGTATCTGGACTACCATCCGGCATTTTTTCATTAATGTCAAGTGCAATTCCTGAAGGTTTTATCCAACCAACTTCATCTCCCTCTCTTGCATTAAACAGCAAAGTAGTCAACCTACCCGGTAATGGTTTTCTAACCCATCTGATCACTAATTCAACAAATTTTTTGTTTTCTGGATGAGATGCAATTGAATATGCACGTCTTACCATTTTGTTGTTTTCTGCAGGATTTGGCATTCCAAGTGTGATAAACTGGCCTGCACGAAAGTCAGGAACTTTACCATCTTCAGGAACTAGACGAAAAATTGCAAGATCTTCCTTAATTAATTCAATGTAAGTAAGCGTCGCTTTGTTATCTACGACCATTCGTCTGATCAGATCTCTAATGGTTAAATATCTTCTGTTAATTCTTGCACAAATGAATTTGCATCTATTAGCTAAACTATAATATTCAATTAAAAAAATCTAAACCGATCACATTTTGAAATGATCAGTTGGGCCGGTCGTCTAGACTGGTAGGATACGCCCTTGGCATGGGTGAGATCGAGGGTTCAAATCCCTCCCGGTCCACTTTAATTTTGTTTTGCTAACACTAGTAATTTTTCTAACTCTTCGTCTTTTTCTTTTGAAATCTCGTTAATCTCTTTTGGAGGAATTTTATCACCAATGTCAATTACTGCTTTTACAGCACTTTTTTTCACTTCTAAATTGTTGTCTAAAAGACAATCATGAATTACTTTGCTTGCTTGAGCAGCTTTAAGATAACCTAACGCACCTAATGCACAAGACCTAACCATTGAACTTGAATCATATGTAAGATTAATGATTGATGAGATTGCATCTGAATCTTTTCTGTTTGCTAGAACTAGTGCAGAAAAACCTCTGATGTTTTTACTTTCAGAGCTTAGATTTTTTATTAAAAATTCAGAAATATTATTTTCATTTAGTATTAAAACACTAAAAGCCTCTCCTCTGACCTCAATTTCAGGATCGTCTAACATTGAGATTATTTTGTTGATAATTTTGGGATCGCTTGCACCGTTTAATGATTCTAAAATCTTTATTTTTTCTTGTTTTGAACCAGAATCTAAAACATTGTTTATTTTTTCAAAAAATTCACTCATAAAAATTCCCCATCTCTTGCTCTCCGACAAGTAATTTTTTCATAAAACCCCTTTGATCTTAAAAATACGCATTCTTAGATTTAAATTATCCTCGGCCGTTTCGGTGCCCATGTCGACCGAACAAGCAAGAGACACAATCTTCATTGGTAAGAAACCATTGATGGCGTATGTTACATCAACGCTAATTCAATTGGCAAACTTACCTTCAGTGAATATCAAAGCTAGAGGTCTAAGCATTGGCCGTGCAGTAGATGTTGCACAAATCATCTCCCGCAAGACTGAGAATGCTGGATACTCTATCGGAAACATCAAAATTGGTTCTGAGACACTCGAGTCAAAGGACGGCAAACAACGAAATGTTTCAACAATTGAAATTGAAGTAAAGCGAAACTCAGCATAATTCGCTTTACTTTTTTTGTTTTATTCTCTTTTTGAAAATCCGTATTTCTTCTCTAATTTTCTAAACTTTTTTAGCTCTACTAAATCATTGAACTGATCAAAACTTACTACTTTGTTCCTAAATTTACTAGTAGTACCTGTTTTTTTGAGCTCCTTTAGAATATTCATTGTGGCAAACGTGTTTGCAAATAGTACTGAAAGAGGATAGAGAATTATCTTGTACCCCATCTTGTAAAGAACTTGAGCAGAACTAATTGGTGTAGCTCCTCCTTCAATCATATTTGCAACTAGTGGCGCTTTGATTGCTTTACCAATTTTTTTCATTTCTGCAATTGACTTTGGAGCCTCTACAAAGATTGCATCCGCACCAATTTTTTTATTTTTTAATCCACGTTCTATTGCGGCATCTAGCCCTTCAGTTGCTCGTGCATCTGTTCTTGCAACAATTATGAAATTTTTGCTTGATCTTGCATCAATTGCTGCTCCCAGTTTTTCTGCATATTCTTCATGTGGAACAACCTCTTTTCCCTGCATGTGGCCACATCTTTTTGGCCAACGTTGATCTTCAAGAAAAATTCCTGACGCTCCTGCTGCTTCTAACTCTTTTACTAGTTTCCAAACACTTAGTGCATTTCCATAACCAGTATCTGCATCTACAATTACTGGAACTGAAACTGCACGACAAATTCTTTTTGCGTTATCAACTGTTTCTGCCGAACCAATAAATCCATAATCAGGCATTCCAAATAATGTGGCAGATGTCCCATAACCTGTTTGAAACATTGCATTAAAGCCAACGCGCTCTGCTATCTTTGCACCAATTGCGTCAAAAACTCCTGGAATTACAAGAGGCTTCTTTTCATTTAACATCTGTTTTAGGTTCTTCAATTAGAAGATGTTTTCAAGTGAATTATTTAGATTTTGAGTTATGGAAAGATTTTGAAATAATTTGGTAAAACTGATTTATTGTATTTCATCTATGGTAATTCATGCATAAAGGGGCAATAATTGGGATAATAGCTGCTGTAATAGCTATAGGGGGATTTTTGGCGAGCCCATTATTTTATGAAACTGAAGTAAATGAGCCCCTTCCTATAGCACTAAATGAAATTGAAGAGGGATTAACTTTTGAAAAATTTGTTGAAATGGATGATGATAAACGTGTACCTCTAGTGGAGGAAATGCCTGAAAAAGTAGAAGACATGATTATGGAAAAAGCAGCAACCATGGTAATTCCAGTTTCTGAATCCATGGATGATATGACTCAAGAATCTGACTCGACATCTGATTTATTGAAAAGTGGAATGTTTGAAGGTCTTGCAGGACATAGTGCAGAAGGCACTGCAAAAATCATTCAGGTCAATGAAATGACTTTTCTTAGGTTTGAAAATTTTCAAGTAACAAATGGACCTGATCTTCGTGTTTATATCACTCCTGACGGAGACGTAAAAAATGGCATTCA
>JBHIUX010000072.1:0-5562 GCA_042138065.1 Nitrosopumilaceae archaeon | reverse complement strand
TCTGCCTCATCAACATCAGAACGATTACCAAAACTAATCATCTTGGATAAACCAAACACATCAGCACTTTCCAACATACTAATTCCCATAGTTCCACTTTGTGAGAAAAATGCTACAGGGCCTAATTTTGAACGTACCATCCTTTCTTGCCCTTGGAATGCGCAATCAAGACGATTAGCAGCATTGAACATTCCAATACAGTTAGGACCAATAATTCTGATTTTGTGTTTTTTTGATAGTCTTGCAACTTCAGCTTCATATGCGGCACGTTCTCCACCAAGCTCTTTTCCTCCACCTGAAACAATTACAACACTGTGCACTCCTTTTTTTGCACAATCTTCTAAGACAGGAGGAGTCATAGACAAATCAACTGAAACTACAACAAGATCAACTTTGCCAGGAATTGCTGAAACTGATGGATAACATTTTTGCCCAAAGATTTTATCAGCCTTGGGATTAATTGGGTAAACCTTCCCTTTGAAATCATAATTTACCAGACTATCTAAGATAGAGTTTCCAATCTTTCCTTTACTTGAAGAGGCGCCAACTAGTGCAACAGATTTTGGAGTAAAAAATGTCTCCATGTTGTCTTTGTTTGGTTTTGCTTTAGAGATAGAATTTTTCTTTAATTCTTTGTTGAGAATAATTTTTGCATCAACTACATAATGGGATTTTGGATAAACAATAACTGGGTTAAAGTCAATGCTGTTAATGTAATCAGCATTTTCTGTGCCTAATTTTCCAATTTGTACTAACATTTTTGCAACCATATTGAGATCAATTGGTGCACTTCCTCTGAATCCTTTGAGAAGTTTTGAACCCTTGAGTTCATTAATCATTGATTTTGCATCTGTAGTTGTAATTGGAAGCATTCTAAATGCAACGTCTTTCATAACTTCAGTCATAATACCACCAAGTCCTGCCATAATTACAGGACCAAATTGAGAATCATTTTGAATACCTACAATTAGTTCAACGCCTTTTGGAACCATCTTTTCAAGTAAGATTCCTTTAACGTGAACGCCTTTTTTCTTTGAAAGTCGTCCATACATGTCTTTGAAAGTTTTCTTTACATCATTGACATTGTCAATTCCAACTTTAACTCCACCAACATCTGTTTTGTGAAGAATTTGTGGAGAAACAACTTTCATTACAAGTGGAAAACCAACTTTTTTTGCAGCTTTAGCTGCTTCTGCTTCTGATGTAACTAAAGCATAAGGTGGAACTGTAACCCCATAAGATTTTAGAATTGATTTTGAAGCTTCTTCAGTGATAACTTTATGATCAGTTTTTATGGTTTCGTTAAAAATTTGTTTTACTGAAGCCATAATTAGATCGTTGAGATCTTAATTCAGTATATTAAACTTTGGTCACAAGTTGAAAGTTGATTTGAAATTTTTGTAAAAAGTATCCATATTTTTCTTAACAGTTGAAATATTTGCATCAATATCTTGGCGAATTTTTTCTGGGACGATGTACGGAATTTTTTCTAGTTTTTCTTGAGTCTTATCAAGCCAAAGATTTACCATACTTTCATCTACTTCAAGATGAAATTGAATCCCTACTGCACTACCCAATTGGAAAGCTTGATTTTCATAATCTTTAGAATGTGCAAGTCTAACTGCACCTTTTGGAAGTTCAAATGTATCTCCATGCCAATGAAAAACTGTGAATGGATTTTCAAATTCTGAAAATAATTTTGAATCTGTGTCTTTAATTAAATCATGATAAAATCCAATCTCCTTTTTTTCACCAGGATGCACATTTGCACCAAAAGATTTTGCGATGAGTTGAGAGCCCAAACAAATTCCTAGTACAGGTTTTTCTTTTGATACAAAATCACGAATTAGTTGTTCTTCATCTCGTAAATATGAAAGATCATCATTTGCACTCTCAGGTCCTCCTAAAATTACTAAAAATGAGGCATCATTTTGAGGTAATTTTTCATTTTTAGCAAATACTTGTCTAATGTTAAATCCATCATTTTTTAGAAGATTGCCTAAAATACCAGAACCTTCAATTCTTGTGTTCTGAATTACTAAAACATCTGTCATTTTCTTGTATTTTCATAAAGTGTTTAATATGTCAAATTGAAATGAATAATGTGCAAGTAACTGAACAAGAAGTTCAGGATGTCAGAGATTTTATTTTGTTGTTAAATTCCCAAACGAACGGCATAGTGATTGTTGAGGGAAAACGTGACTCTGAGGCCTTAAAAAAATTAGGATTTTCAGGTACAGTTCTAGAATTTCATAGGTTTGGTGGAATGATAAAGTTTGTAGACCATGTTGCAAAATATGAAAGGGTAATCATGTTACTTGATGGAGATCGAAAAGGAAAATATCTTACTGGAAAAATTATTGAACAATTACAGCATAGAACTAAAATCGATTTATCATTCAAAAGACGTCTTGTTTCAATTACAAAAGGAAAAATTAGATTTATTGAACAACTAGTTAGTTATGAATCGTTTTTTAGCTAAGGCCAGATTCCTTTGTGATTGAATGCTTCAATCACTCTACTTACAGCTACAACCATTGCTGCCTTTCTCATATCAATTTTGTATTTCTTTGAAACTGCATGAGAGTCTTTGAATCCTCTAACAATGTGTTCTTCCATTTTGCTTGCAACCTCATCAAAGCTCCAATAGTATCCCATGTTGTTTTGCACCCACTCTAGATACGATATACATACACCGCCGGAGTTTGCAAGTATATCTGGAATTACCATTATCTTTTTCTTGTAAATTATTGGATCAGCCTCTGGTAATGTTGGACCATTTGCAGCTTCGCCTATGATTTTGCATTGTAATTTCTTTGCAATCTTTGCATCAATTTGGTTCTCAAGTGCGCCGGGAACTAGAATGTCACATTTTGTTGTAAGAAGTTGTTCGGTGGAAATCTTTTTGGAGCCTGGGAAACCAACTACTGTGCCTCGCTTGTCCTTCCAGTCCATTAGCTTTTTGACCTTGAATCCTTTTGGCACTATGATTGAACCTTTAGAATCGCTAGCTGCAATTACTTTTGCACCCATCTTTTCAAGATATTCTCCTGAAAATGTAGAAGCATTTCCAAATCCTTGTAAAACAACTTTAGCACCTTTTAGTTTTATTTTCAAAACTTTTGCTGCTTCTCTAATACAGTAAGCATTACCCAATCCAGTTGCAACATTTCTTGCAAGTGAGCCACCCATCGGAATTGGTTTTCCAGTAATAACACCGGGTTGTTGGCGATTTCCTTGAAGTTTGCTAAATGTATCCATGATTTGTGTCATTTCTCTACCAGTTGTGTAAACATCTGGAGCTGGAACATCTTTTTCTGGACCAATAACTTCTGAAATTTGATAAGCGAATCTTCTTGTGAGTCGTTCCAATTCTCCATCACTTAATTTTTCTTTTTTAGGATTTATGAAAATTCCACCTTTTCCTCCTCCCATTGGAACATCAACAATTGCACATTTCCATGTCATCCACGATGAAAGTGCCATCACTTCACGTTCCATGTATTTGACACCACCTTCTGGATCAAAGTATCTTATTCCACCTTTGTAAGGACCTCTGTCGTTGTTGTGTTGACTTCTAAAACCAATGAAAACTCTAATCTTTCCGTTATCTAATCTAACGGGAAGTTTTAATCGTAAAATCCTATTTGGAATTGCTAAATAATCTCGCAATCCTTTATCTTTAATTCCTAAAACATCGCAGGCATCATAGACTTGTTTTGTTGCATTTTCAAATGGATCTGCCTTTGCCAAGATACCCGCTTCATGAGCGCAGACAATATTTAAGTTTCGTCCAGATTTTCAAATTTGTCACCACTCAAAACCAAATTTTGGATCTAAACGTTAAATCCTCAAATTGTATTAGATAATCTGGAATTGAAAGTTCTCGTAACTGGTGCATCTGGATTCATAGGGTCTAGACTGACAAAGTCACTTTCAGATGAAGGTTATGATGTCTCTGCATTAATTCATGAAAATGAACTAGACAATACTTCGGTAAAAAATATCGAGGGGGACATTACAGATGATGATCTTACATTTCCAAATGAGATTTATGATGTAGTGTATCATCTTGCTGCGGTAACTCCTCTTGAAAAAAACAAGAAGGTGCTAAAGGAGGTAAACTATGATGGTACTGTTAATTTTTTTGAAAAAATTAAGAATAGGACAAAATTTTTTGTTTACATTTCAGGTTTAGGAGTATTTGGTGACCCGGGTGAAGATGTAATTGATGAATCTGCTCCATTAAAGCCTCATACTGACTATGCAAAAATTCGTCTTGATGCTCAAAAATATCTAGAATCTCAATGTAAAGAAAATTCTATTCCATTTACTGTGGCATATTTAGGTGAAGTATATGGGAATGGAGGATGGTTTACATCGGTTATAATGGATAAACTACAAAATGGCAAATTCAAATTGCCGGCAGGAGGAGAATATTATAGAAACTATGTACACGTTGATGATGCGGTAAGTGCGTTAGTTGCAATTGGAGAAAGTGATGCATTTGATGAATCATTCATTGTGACTGATTCTGAACCCGCATTGTTCAAAGATTTTATTTATTATATTTGTGATTTAATGGAATTAAAATATCCTGGAAAGGTTCCTGCAATGTTAGCAAAAGCTGCCCTAGGCGGAGATGCAGTTAAGTTGTTAACAACATCACTAAAAACATCAAGTAAAAAAATTGCAAAGCTTTCTCAATTCAAATATCCCAATTATAAAAAAGGATTAGATAATGTGATTTCAGAAATTAAATTTCTTCAAAGATAGACTTTTTTTGAATTCATTTTTCTATCTAGCTTATCAATGGCATCATCAAGTGCCCTGATGTTGTGTTCAAGAAAGTTTGAAATATGAAATATTGCGCCATATTTTTCACCAATCTTTGTAACTAGATTGTTTTTTTCTAAGACCCTCATATGATGTTGGACTGCCTTGTAATCAAGATCTAGTTCTTGAGCAAGTTGATGTGTATTATATGGGCTTTGCAAAAGCAACATTACTACTCTAAGTCTGGTGTAACCGCCTCTTGTTCCTGTAAACAGGTAAAGCAAGAGCCTTTTTGTTTGACGATCAGGTTTATGATGTTCTGATCCAGGTTGAGCCTTTATCATTTCTTTGAATTCTAGTAGTTGAGTTGTAGTCATTTTTGATTTCTAACCTTAATTGTCGCCAAATCGCTTAAAACACTATTTCCAGATCTTTTCCAGATTGATTTCAGATGTGAGGCTGGATTAATAATTACCCTTAAATTAACTGAAAATGGATTCGAAATGAAATGATGGCATCACGCGGTTACGATATGACGCCTACAATGTATTCTCCTGATGGCAGAATATACCAAGTAGAGTATGCCATTGAAACTGTAAAGCGTGGAACTCTTGCAATTGGAATCAAATGCAAAGAGGGAATCATTATGGCAGTAGAAGAAAAACCACGTTCTTTGCAAACAGCCAATATTACTCAAAAAATTTTCCAAGTGGATCAGCACATTGGGGTTGCAGCAGCAGGATATATCCCAGATGCCAGAGTTCAAGTTGAAAATGCCAGATTTTT
>JBHIUX010000071.1:0-5574 GCA_042138065.1 Nitrosopumilaceae archaeon | reverse complement strand
CATTGTTTGCATGCCATGTAGATTGTTGCTGCAGAAATACTAGCAACTGATTTTCCTTTCACATCCATCTTTTCATCCAAGTTTCTGTAAATCATGGAAGCAGTTTCCAAAACATTCCTTGGAAGAGACAGACTATTGCACGCTTCACCAATTTTTGTAAGAACGTTTGCAAGTCTTCTTTCTCTTGGAGAGGAAACTCTAACTCTTTGTTGCCATTTTCTGAGATTGTGCATTTGGTTTGCTACTTCTGAATTTATTGATTTTCCACTAAAGTCCTTAGTACTTATGGAAATCTCAGTTGTTATTCCCAAATCGTGTTGAGAATAAGTTGTTTGGCCTGTTGCTCGTGCAAGCTTCATTTTTTCTTCTAGACTCGAGCCTTTTGATTCTGGACCATAATCTGCCATTTGATCTGCTACGACAACGCCGCAACCAGAGCAAATTATTTCCCCATTCTGAACATCATCTACAAGTGATGACTGACATTCAGGACAGGATTGTGGTTCTAGTGTATTCATTTTCTTTTTCTCCTAATTTTTTTTGTTTTTTTTGCAGGAGAATGTTCTAGTGCGAAAACTTTCTTGCCAGTAATTTTTTTGATATTGTTTGTAAGCGGTGTTGCGGATGCATATGGTTTTTTTACTGGTCCAATCAGTTCCATAACTTTTGCAACCTTGCCACTTTTTTCGTCACAGAGAATTTGACCTTCATCAACTAACTTTGTCAGTTGGACAATAACTCTGCCACTTCTGGCCAGATGCATTACTTCGCCTACCTCCTGCAATTAATTTCAGAATTAAATTATTGTTATCATAGACTTCTGTCAACTTTACTTTAGCTAAAAGCTATATTCGATCTTATTTTGATTGTTTTGCGCGTTTAGAAACTAATTTTTCAGAAATTTTGTTAAGAATTTTTGTCTTTGTCAAAGAGTCTTTTGGCAACACAACATAACCGGACCTTACATAAGATCTTCTTGGAAATCTAACTTTTTCAGATGATTCTGTTATTTCAAATCCTGCAGCTTTTGTTGCATCAACTAATTCTTTAAGTGATGGATCGAAAACACATTTTTCTTTGTCTAATCTTCTTCCTTTGTTTCTTGGCAGGGTTTTGTTAAAATAATCCAACCAGATTACGACATGCTCGTAATCTTTCATTTAATCACTTTATTAGAATTGCGTTAACGACACCGTCTTGTCCTGGTCTTGAAACAACTTTACACTTTCCTTCTTGTGTTTCAAGTATTGCACCTTTTGTGATCACACCACGACGTTGATAGTCATTGTTAGTTGGATTTTCTAAAACTTTGATAATTTTTGTTTTCTTAACTTTAGAATTTGGAGATGATAAATTCACAAAATCAATTGTTTTTAGTCCTGTCTTTACATTTTTTCCACGAACTTTTCTAGTTATTGTTTCTTGTGCACCAGCTAAAGCTTCATTTGGATATCTATCCATTTCATATTTTCGTCTAATACGTAATGGATGTCTACGTCCACCTGTTAGCTTACTTGTTGCCAAATTTTCTACTGCTTTTCTCACGGTACTCCTTTAATCCACTCTAATTTATACAAAACGCTAGTTTTTGCTTTGAAAAAGTAATTTTTTGATTTTAAGAAAATTAAGCCGTAGCTGGTGGAGGAGTTGCTATTGGCGACTGTGTTGTTTTTCTTACCTTTTTGAAGAGTTTTTGTTTTAGAGTATCTGAATCTCCCTGAATGCCAAAGTATTTTTGAAATTTTTCAGTTGTAGAATAAATTCTCAATCTTCCAACATTTTGATGTGAAACAAAATCTAATTGTCTTAATTCTTTTAGATGTGCATATACACCACTACCTCTAATCTCAAGCAATTGTTTTGATGAAATTGGTTGCATGTATGCAATGTATGATAATGTTTTCAAAGTTGCTTTTGGCAAAATTGGTTTTGATGCATATCGTCTGATCACAGAACTGTATTCTGGTTTTAGTTGAAAGACATAATTTCCATCTGGCAGAGTTACAATTTCGATTGCTTTGAAAGCCGATTTTGTCTTTTTCATCAAATTTGTAAGTAAGGCAAGTGTTTTTGTCCTGGATTCTGTGCCTGAGGCTCTGATTATTTCTTCAATAGATAGGGGTCTTCCTGCCGAATAGAGTGCAGCCTCGATATTTGCTGTTGCCTCATCTTCATTTTCAACTCTGGCCATAAATCAAAAACACCATCAAAATCTACTTAAAAGAAACCTTTCTCCATGTTTGATCCTCTCGTTAATTTTCCTTTAACAAGGTAATTTTGATATCGTCATTTTCCTGCTCAAGATCAACCTTTTCGTCTCTGGCAAGAAACAAGATTGCAAAAAAGCATCTAATTGCATCAACAGGATCCAAGTCTGCAATTATGTTTTGTAATAAACCAGAGCCTGCAGATTTTATTTTGTTAACTATCAAATTTTCATATTTTCCAATAATGTCTTCAAGAGAAATAAAATATTCATCAAAGTCAGGTACCTCTACTGGCTCAAAGTTCATTTGATTTCCGCGTCTTGAACGAGGATTTGCAATTGAACCAATTAGATTCTCTAACAGTGTTAATAGCTCATCTAGAGAAACAGGATAAGTTGATTCATGCCTATAAGGAATATCAATTAGATCAATATCTAAATCAGTTCTCTGAGTTAGTGGCTTTTTTTCCATTGCTGCTTTTTGAAGTGCAAAAATACTCTCTACCTTCATTCGATAAATTAATGATGAAGAAAGTGCAGCCATTCCTGCCACCCTCAAATCTTTCTTTCCTGATTTTTCAAGAATTTTAATTAAAAGTTCTAAAATGCGAATTAAATCAATTTCCCAAACATCTTTTTTACTAATGTTGGCTGGATTAAATAGAATGTTTACAGGCTCTTGTGACAAACCAATTGATTCATCCTCAGTCATATAGAAAATCTAATTCAATTCCATAATACCTAAAGGCTCTATTTTTTTCCTGTTCTCTGTCAACTCTTATATTATTAATAAAAAATCACTACCGCATTGAAAGCGGCCAGAATTGTAGAGCCAAATAAACCACTTGAGGTATCAGAATTAGAAATTCCTAAAGCTAGTGGAAATGAAGTCATAGTAAAAGTCAAGGCTGCTGGGGTTTGCCATAGTGACTTGCACTTGTGGGAAGGTGGTTATGATTTAGGTGATGGAACCTTTTTGAAAGTAACTGACAGAGGCGTAAAATATCCTGTCACACCTGGACATGAAATTGTTGGAATTGTGGCTGAAGTAGGTGATAGTGTTCAAGGCGTTTCTGTAGGTGAAGAGGTTCTAGTTTATCCATGGTTAGGAGAAGGGGAATGTCCTGCATGCAAAGCAGGCAATGAGAATCTTTGTGATGCACCAAAATCCATCGGTCTATTTCAGGATGGGGGATATGCAGAGCATGTCAAAGTACCGCACTACAAATATCTAGCAAAAATTTCTGGACTTGACTTGGATGCAGCAACATCACTAGCATGCTCTGGTCTTACAGCATATACTGCCGTTAAAAAAGCAAATGTAAATTCACCAGAATTTTTAGTAATAATTGGAGCTGGTGGCTTAGGATTAATGGCAATACAAATTGCAAAAGCAATCACTAAAGCAAAAATTATCTGCATTGACAATGATGACAAAAAGTTTGAAACCGCAAAAAAGATGGGAGCTGACTTTGTTGTAAATACTAGTGTAATTGGTTCTCTTTCTAGCGGATCTGGTGGTCCAATTGAAAAAATAATTTCTATTTGCAATGGCAAAGGAGCTGACAGTGTTATTGACTTTGTAAATGCTCCTCAAACTGCAAAGACAGGACTTGGGGTTTTAAGAAAACGAGGTAATCTAATTCTTGTTGGTCTTTTTGGAGGATCTATGCCTTTGTCTCTAGTAACAATTCCACTAAAATCAATCACCATTCAGGGAGCTTATACTGGAAACTATAATGATATGGTTGAATTAATCGAGTTAGCAAAAAAAGGTGTGATTAAACCGGTGATATCGAAAAGATATTCTATTGATGAAGCAAATGAAGCACTAGAAAATCTAAAGGCAAGAAAAATCATTGGCCGAGCCGTAATCAATCCTTAAACGTTTCAGAAATGAGTCAATGGTTCAAAAAGAACCACCATAAAATAATATAAAACAAATTTTTTATTCAATATTGTGGCTGATCCAACAAAACAGGATTATGATTTAGCGTATACTCATTTAAGAAATAATCAAAACATCTCTGCTCACAATTTATTCATTAATTTAGCTGAATCTCAAAAAAAATCAGATAGTGCCAAGGCTGCCGTTCTTTATCTTCTTGCAGGAGAATGCAAAACAAAACAAGGAAAAGAAAACAAGGATGAGATACTGGAAGCAGGAAAATTATTTTTAGACTTTGGAAAAAAAGATAACGGTCTCAAAGCGAAAAGTGCTTACCTTTGTGCATCAAAATGCTTCCTAAAGGCAGGAGAATATGATGATGCAAAAAAATTTTATGATATGGCTAAGGAATTTCATACTCCCTCTATTGAAGTTTCGAGGCCTATTGTCATTGTTGAAGATAGTAAAGCAATTGTTCTAAAACTACAAAATTATCTCGACAATCTTGGATACAAAGATTACATTTCTTTTCATACTGGAAAGGAGGGCCTGCAGAGTTGTAAAAAACTAATTAACGATTCAAAAAATCCTATTGTCTTACTTGATATGGGGTTGCCAGATATACAGGGAAATGAAGTTGCAGCAGAATTATTAGAAAAAAAACTAGATTTACAAATAATTCTAATCACAGCTGATGAAAAAACTTCAAAAAATGTTAGTGAAACAATTAGTGCTGGTGTAGCTGCTTTTATTCAAAAACCATTTACAATAAATGATCTGAAAAAAGCACTAGATATTGCTGAAAAAGAATATTCTTTTTCATAATAACAACATTGACATATTTAACAAATTTACGTTTCTTACATCAAAGTCACTAATTTTATAATCAATAATGTCATCTGAAAACTTTTCAACAATTTTTAGAGACGGCTCTTTTTGTCCTTGTTCTACTTTCATCACTATAAGCATACTCCAATCCCCATCTAAATTTGCAACAAAAAGATAGTTTGGCAATTTTATTGTAAATTCTTTTATCGAATCTTTTATGGAATCTAGGGATTTTGTTGGTTTTAGTTTGAGAAATGCTGCCTCATATTCATTTGATTCAGAAACATCTGTAAGAACTGCTTTGTATCCTTTTATTATTCCACTTTTCTCAAGTCTTTCAATTCTTTTTCTAATAGTTCTATCAGAAACATCCTCACCAGATTTTCTTAATTCGGAAGCAATTTCTTTTGAAGGCGTTCTTGCATTTTGATTTAAAATTTCTATAATTTTTTGATCAATCTTATCTAGATTAGACCAATCTTCACTCATTACATTGAGGATAATTTTCGCAGTTTTTGAATATTTGTATAAAAAATGGTCCCAAGTGAAGGAATTGAACCTTCGACAACCCGGTTTCTGTATGCCTGATAGGCTGTTATTTGGTCAGCCAAAAGCCGACAACTACAGCCGGAAGCTCTACCAGGCTGAGCTA
>JBHIUX010000070.1:0-5794 GCA_042138065.1 Nitrosopumilaceae archaeon | reverse complement strand
ATGAATCAATATCTGCTCTTGTTTCAAGAACTCTGGCATTTTCAGGATCATTCCACTCTATCATGAAAATTCTCCACATTGGACTGTATGTTTCATCACCAGGCGCAGATGCTGCAATTCCTGCCTGGAATCCTAATGGGCCTGAACCCTTTATTCCATTACTAAATTGGAATAAATCAACTGCTGCTGCATTTGCAATTAGATTAGCTGAGGTTGGAGCACTAGTCACGCCCATCATTTCTGCAGGAGCTGATGGAGTTGCATCAGTTACAATGTAATAGACTGTTTTTCCATCAGGTCCCCAACCACGGTGTGCAATGAATGTAACAGTCATTTCGTCTTTGTCAATCTCTAATACTTGGCCTCCGCCATATGGCATATCATCAGTGAGTGTTTTGTCATTTTTAACAATCATTTGTCCTTCTGGCCAAACAATTTGTGGCATGTTAATTACCACTTTAGTTTCTTCAAGTTTAATTCTTCCAGCTTCGTTAGCTTCCATTATTGCTTGAGTGGAGTTGAGAACTTCTGGTACTTGACCAACTTTCCATGAAACATGAGTTATTGATGCTAGTGCACTATACTCATCTGTTTGAGTAGGTGTACTTGAGAAAACTTCGTCTTGATATCCATGAATTCCATCGCCTTCAACTCCATCTGTAAACATGTAAACAGTTTGTAGTGCTTCTTTTGGAGTATTACTAAGAGGTGGAGCTAGTTCTACTTTCCATTCTTGTTTTTCTGAAATTAAATCAGCATGAGTTTCATCATTAGAATCTGTAATGATATAATATACTGGCTTTCCATCAAATGTTCCCATATGCATCGGAATTGTTGCTGGAACATTTGCTCGAGATAATAGTAATGTTGGTTCTGGTGCTTCTTTTTCAGCTTCTAGTTTTTGCATTACAATTTCTGTTGGCTGTCCACGAATCCAACCGTCTACACTTACTGTAGCTGAAAACTCATCTGGGTTTGGAGTGTGCAATGCCAATGCAGCTCCTGTAAATTCAAAAGAACCTGCACTTGTTCCAGGACTAACAACTGTCAAGCCATAGATTGTTTCACCATCTACAGTCCAAGTTGGTTGACCCAATGCCTGAGTATTTGGAATTTCATGTAAGACTACAAGTTGGACAGGTTCACTTGCTGCATAGGTAAGTGAACCATCATAGATTGTTCCAGTATTTGGTGATAAAATTATTGCAAGTTGATGAGATTCATGACCCTGTCCAGGATCTTGTGACGATGTTACTGTTTGAGTAAAATGAATTTTTTTTCTAGAACCTGCATCAGCAAATTGTTCAGTGATGGCAGGTATTGAAATTATTCCTGCAACGACTATGGCAATTGCAATTATTGCAATTAGTTTATTCAATAAAATCACGATCGGATGTTCCCTTAAATCTGTTTATCCAATTTAGTTAATTTTTGCCAATTCAAACTCATCGTGCAAAGCCTGTACTGCTGTTTTACAATCTGAATTTTTTACAACAAATGCCAAATTAAGTTCTGAAGAACCCTGAGTTATCATTGCGACATTTACTTTATTTTTTGCAATAGCACCAAACACTTTTGATGCAACTCCAACAGTTCCTCTCATTCCAGAACCAATCAGTGCAACAATTGCAACATCAGTTGTCACTTCAAGTTTTTTGATTATTTTTCCTAGCAATTCCATTTCCAATGAGCTTACGGCTTTATCCAGATCAGTATTCTTTACTACAATTGATATGCTTGATTCAGATGGGTTTTGAGAGATCATCATAACATTTACTCCAGCATTTGCTAGAGTAGTAAAGATTTTTCCTGCAGTGCCAGGTGCGCCAACCATGCTTCCTCCTCTAATGTCTATTAATCCATTGTTTCTAATTGTGCTAACACATTTTACAGTTTTTTTGGTATCAGCTCCTGGTGTTGCAGTGACAAGTGTTCCTGGATTTTTTAAATTGAAAGTGTTTCGTATTCGCATTGGAATTTTTTTTGACAGTAATGGTTCAAAGGTTCGTGGATGAATTTGCTTTGCACCAAATAGTGACATTTCAATAGCTTCAACATATGAAACTTCTTTGAGGATCTTTGCGTTTTTTACAATTTTTGGATCAGCAGTCATTAATCCATCTACATCACTCATTAGCCATATTTCGTCAGCCTTTATTGAAGAAGCAATTGTTGTTGCAGAATAATCAGATCCTCCTCTACCAAAGGTAGTTGTTCTTCCGTGCTGATCGGCACCAGCAAATCCTCCAACTACAGGTATTGCCTTTTTTGCAAATACTGCATCAACATTTTTTGAAACACGCAATCTTGTAGTATCTAGTAATGGTTTTGATTCACCAAAATTTGAATCAGTAACAATTCCAATTTGTTTGCCGGTAAATGCTTCAGATTTTATTCCATGATCTACTAGGGCGGCAGAAACAATTTTGCTTGATAATCTTTCTCCATAAGATATTAGATAGTCTAAGGAACGCGGTGTTATCTCCCATAACTGAATTTTACCATGTACTAAGGCAATAAGTTTCTTAAAATCAACATCCAGATCTGCTAAAAGTTGTTTTCTTACTTTGGGATTTGAGATTGTTTGTTGTGCAAATTTTTTATGTTTTTCAACTATTTTGTTTGTGAGTTGGTTAACTTTTACTTTGTTTTCTTTTTTGATTAAATTAGCTATTTCTAAAAGATCATCAGTTGTTCCACTTATCGCTGAGCAAACAACAACTATTTGATTTCCTTTTTTAAGTGAGCTTAAGTGTTTTGCAATATCTTTGACATGTTTTGGTGTAGCAATTGATGTTCCACCATATTTCAGTACAAGCCTCAAATCAGTATAACCTGTTTTAATTAATCCTTAAATTCTTTAACTTTCCACACGAGGGGCCAAATAGAAGTGAATTCTGCCAATATTTGCTACTTTGAATTCAATTCTAAGTGGTTTTGCACTAGAGTATTCACAAGTAACAGTTCCAGCTGTAGTACCAACTGCTTTTACAACAGGATTAAGATATTCCAAGCTGTAGGTACCTGTACTATCTGATTTTACTGACAAGTTTTGAATGTCTTCTTTATTTTTTTCAAGATCAATTACAACTTCACCAGAATCACCTTTTCCTGAAAATTGTGCGCTAGATTCTGATGCAGTTATTGTAAGATAGTCAGAAACAACTTGAACATCGCCTAAAATTTTGTCAAATGCTGTTGAAGTTAGTTCAATTTTTGCATCATATGGAATTTTTGGGAGCGGGGTATCAGTTGCTGAGCTTTCAATTAATCTTATTTTGTATTTTTTATTTTTGCCAATTGTTACTAAAAGCATATTGTCTTCTGAGATACTAATTTGAATTCCATCTTTTTTGTCGGCTCTTTTGATTAGCTTTGAGAATTCATCAATTCTAACTCCAAATTTTATGTCACTGTCACATTCGTATTTTTCAAATGCAGAGTTTGGCCAAGAGATATCGATTAGCGCTACATGAGAAGGATCCATTCCTCTAAAGGTAATTCCTTCGGCTGATGCGACAAATGTGGCTTCTTCTACCAGGGTAGAGATTGCTGAGATGATTGCCTTTAGATCATCTGAGCCACTTGTTTTAGCTGAAAATACCAAATCAATCACTTGTTCTTAATACTCAAGTTAAAAGTTATGCGTAATTACGCCAAGTGTGATTGCATTTTGTGCATCGATAAAACTGAGTTGTTGGTTCATCAGCACTTCGGGTTTGAAGCATCCACCAAACTGCTTCATTATGACCACATTTTTCACAATCAATTTTGATCGTTGGTAATGTTTCTTTTCCTTCAGTTTCATCTAAAACATTGAATTCGGAAACTTCTTCCTCTTGAACTTCTTTTTTTGAAGATGATGTACTTCCTTCAGCATAATCACATTTAGGACACTTTAGTCCTGAATCAGTTTTTTTAAGACGTACCTCACAGTCGGGGCAAAATTTCATTTAATTTCACTTTATTTTTGAATTAAATAATTTTTTTAAATCTTCAGAAATTTTTATTGCAGATTCTGATGCTTTGGTTATTTCTTTTAAGGGACTGCTTTTTGTTGTGTTTACACGCATCCAGCATTCATTTGTGAGTGGGTGCTTTACAATAACTCCGGCAAAATCAATTGCGGAATCTTTTAGAAGCTCGTGTTGAATAATGTACAAAGTAGCAACATCTGACTCTTTTATGGAGATGTTGACTTCTTTTGAGGATGAATCTAATACTTGAGCTTGCATGTATTCGGAAAAGGAACTTATTGTAGATATAAATCAATATCTGCGATTGGTATGGGCGCAAGCAGTATCTCAGAAATTGAGTTAGTAAAGGACAAAGATGAATATGCCTCAGATGAGAGAATTTCAATTAATGTAAAATTTTCTGTAAACGGTTCAATTCGTGATGATTTTAATGAAAAAAACTGGACTGCGGCTTATGACAAGAATGATACAATGTTCAAAATGAAGTATGGAATCAAATTGGTTTCTGGAGGTTTGCGAAAACATGAGGTTGGAAAACCAGTAGATTCCTACAGAAAGGCCTCAATTTTTTGGACTAGAAACCCAAAGTTGGTAAATCCCATGAAGGAGAGGAGAGTTTGGGTTCAAGTAGCAAAAAACTTTGAGCCATTTATTCGACTAACCGAAGAGGAAGTTAAGCAAGAATTATTTGATTTTGATGAAGAATTTCACTTTAATGCTTCTGATTTGGGAAAAGGAAAACACAAGATTGGTGCAGAGGTTTGGGCATCTTGGCAAAAACATGATTACACAGAGCCAGATAGTATCAAGAACCACGCAAAAGAAATTGAAATAACAATCAATTAGTAATATAAGGAACTTTTTTTGAGTTCATTTATGGCAAAATATGATGGATTGTTAGGACAGCCAGTTTTAGAAATTGAAGATCCTGATACAGAAGGAGGAATTACAATTATTTTCAAAGATAATAGATTCATGTTTATCAAAGCAGTAGATGATAAAATTGAAACTGTTTCAATTCCGGAGTAACAAAAATGGACAAATATGATCCAATCAGAATGGCAGAACTTGTCAAAGTTGAAGATCCTAACAATGAAGGGGGTTTAACATTGATTTTTACTGACAACAAGCAGATTAAGCTTAAAGTTGCTGATGGAAAACTAGTTTCAGAAGTTTCTTAGTAATCAGTTTTTTACGTGCTTTTCATATAATGAAATAGCAATTTCTTGTGTTTCTGATTGAATAGAACCTGGTCTTTGTTCTCTTAGTTTGTTAATTGCGTCTTTTGCAGAATGTTTGTGATATTTTACCAAATAACAAGCAAGAACGGTTCCTGCTCGTCCCATTCCTGCTGCACAGTGAACCATTACTGCTTCTTTGTTGCTTATTCTTTCATGGATAAATTCAACTGCTGTGTCTATCTTGTCCATGTCAGGTGCAGTAAGATCTGGTGTTGGTACATGCAGATAGTTTACATCTTCAATCCAAGACTCTGGTAATGAGTTTTCAGTCATTGTTACAATTGATTTAACACCTTGTTTTAGCACCCAGTCTAGCTCATCAAAGGTAGTGGGCATTCCTGAACCTGCTAGTTTCTCGTCAATTAACCATGAGAAATTTGTAGGCTTTTTGGTAATTTTCCCATGTACTTTTCTCCATAGATTACCAGGCTTACTCATAAGGAATAATCTGTATTTTCTATATTTTTAGGATTACGAAAAAAGTTGTTGCTTATATGGGTAAAAGATGTAATTATTTTGGTAAATGGGAAAAGAAGCAATTCTATACGAAAAATTACCTAATGACAAGGTTCGTTG
>JBHIUX010000069.1:0-5927 GCA_042138065.1 Nitrosopumilaceae archaeon | reverse complement strand
CTGGATGAATAGTAATTATCGAATTTTTGAAATGAGAATGAATTTTTCTTTCAATTTGTGAAGTTAAATCATGCACATTCTCTATTGATAAAGTCTTTTCAAAAGAAATATCGATATCAATTTTCAACATATCTTTAAAATTTAAAGTAACAATTCTGCCTATTTTTTTTATTTCTCTATATTCACTTAGAATGTTTTTGATTCTCTCCTCTGTCTTTTTTCCCTCTACTTTAAGATTTTCTGGAACCGTAACATATGGTTCTAGATGTATTGCAACATGTTCAGTTTCTGGAATTTCTTTTTGAATTTTCTCTTCAATAATTTCAGAAATTTTGTGAGCAGAATTTAGATTAATTTCTCTATCCACCATTACATGAAGACTAGCATATATTTTTCCTTCAGAAGTATAACTGCTAACGTTGTGAACTCCTTTTACACCATCTACAGTTATTGCTAAATCATAAATTTTTGAATTCCTCGGAACCTCTTCCCAATTTGGTTCAAAGTGTATTGTCACCTTGGCGTTTGGAAACAAATTTTTTATGTTGGATTCTGCATTATGACTTATTTCATGTGCTTTATCAAAACTTACATCCCCTCTTAACGAAATAGTGACATCTGCAAACAGTGTATCTCCAGATTTTCGCATAAGTATTGGACCTGGTTCAATAACTCCTTCAGTATTTGCAACAATTTGTCTTACTTGCTTAACCAATTCTGGTGAAATAATGTCAGTTAGGTCAATTGCTGTTGTGTAAATTAGTTTCAAACTAAGAATTACTAGAACAACTCCAAGAATTAATGCCGCAAAAAAGTCGCCATAATAGAATCCATACGAAACTAATATGATTCCAATTATTGCAACCATAGTAGAACCAAGATCCATAAAAGCATGGTAAAAATCAGCTTTGAGCGTTGAACCACCAATTTTTTTAATTGATTTTCTTAAAAGTACAATTCTGAAAATGTCTACTCCTATTGTATATACTCCAGCAGTTAATGCAACAAGTCCTGGCAAAATTTCTGGAGGTGGACTCTGGATTTTATTTATTGCTTCAAAAATAAAATATGCCGCAATCAATAATATTGCAATTCCGCCAATTAAACCACCTAGAGATTCTACCTTCCCATGACCGTACGTATGTTCTGCATCGGGTGGCTTGATAGCCATTTTTGCCGCTAATAGAAGAATTATTGTTACAACACTATCTAGAAGTGCATGTATGCTGTCAGTAATTAGACCAAGACTATTTGAAAAAACACCAAAAACAAACTCAACTACAAATGCAGATAAAATAGCAATTAGAGAAATTTTTAGAACTTTGGTTCGTTGTACAAACATTGACATTAAAATCCTCTGTAATTTCTGATTATTACTAGTATTCTATTATTTTCAGTATAACTTCTACGACAACATTATTTGTATGAAAAACTCATCCTTCTCAAGGTCAATTGAATAGGATTTTCATAGCAGTAGCAATGTCTTTACTTTTAATTCCCATAATTTCAAATTTTGATGCAGAAGCATCTCATAATCCCAACTTGTTTGTTTCTGCCGAAAATCCTACCTTTGAAAATAGATTCGCTGGTTCCATGGTGATAGAAGTGGTGGTAAATGACCCACAAATTTCTGACACTGGTGAAGGAAAGGGTGAACCAGATGTTACATTAAATGGAAAGCAACTAAGGATGGTTCAAGCAACTGATGGAAACTGGTATGCATACTTTGCTAATGTTCAAAAAGCAAAGATAGCAGATCAAATTGCTTTTGATACTGGAGTATCTGGAGAAGGATTGGATTTTGGTGTATTTTGTAGTTCTAGTACTCCCTCTTCTGCTTTAGGTGTAATCTTTTCAGATTCTGATGGAGTTGCAGTACCTCGCATTGGGAGTTTAGCTGGATTTACAAATGGAAATATTCCATTTAGTTCCTGTTCAGGAGTTGTGGATTTTTCTTCAAGCAATATTAACAATGTTGTTAGACAATCAAAAAGCATTAACACAAACTCTCCTGCCCAGGGACAAATTGGATTAGAAACAGCTGCTTGGCCTATAATTCAATTATTTTCTTTTGATGATGTTGAAATTCAATACAACCGTGCAGGTGGTGTACAAAAAGTTGAATTAGACTTTGATGAAATTGAGGATGCTTCTTTAGCTCTTGATAGAACAACATATCCTCAAAATTCACAAGTTTTTATTATTATTAATGACATTCAATTAAATCAAGATCCTACATCAAATGATTCATGGACATTTAACATTAATTCGCCAAACGCAGTTTTCTATCAGGCATTTGATGAGAATGGAAATGATGCTGCAAATGGAACCCCTGCATTAGAAAATTTAGTTCCATTTCTTTCAAGCTTGGGATTTAAGAATAATGGACTTTTATCTGGAAATCTAGGCTCTGTTGCAGAACTTAGAACAAATGATAATCAGCCGGATTCCTCAGTTTCTGATGGTTCAACAACATTTTCACAAATCATTACATTAGTCGAGTCTGAACCAAATTCAGCAGTTTTTGAAAGCTTTGATGACAGTGATCAATCAACAATTGGAACAAAAATTGATGCGCCAAGAGGACAAACTGCTACTGTTTCATATAACTCAAAATCATACTCAATTCTATCTGGCACATCAACAGGTTCAGTAACTATGGATTCTGACCTTACAACACTTCAACCTGGCCATAAACAAACAGTCGAAATTAAGGATCCTGATCAAAATTTGAATTCTGGAACAAGAGAACATTTGGATGTCTTTAGAAGCTCTGCTATAATTCCATCATTACAGATAGGACAGCCACTAACTCTAGAAAAATCATCCAGTGTGCAATTTTATCCTACTTCTCTTTCTGACTTAGAAGCCGGAGGAACCTCATTCCAATCATCTGTTCCAGATAAAAACTCTGACAGGTTAATTATAGACACAAGACCACAAGTTTCACCATTTACTTTTGAAAAAATCTCGTTTAATCTTGGTCATTCAGCAAGCGACTTCCAATCTTTGTTTATCAATGTAGATCCTCCTTCATCTGATGGAACAAATTGGATAAATTATGATTTAAGATCCTTTCAAAGACAACTTGATTTAAGTGATTTTTCCGACACATCAATTGCATTTTATTTTGGTTTGGATGATTTATCACCAATCACTATTGTTGATTCTGGAGATATTTCAAGTGCGCAAGGTCTTATCCAAATTGATGATAGTGATATAGATGATTTAAACTCAAAATCAGGTACTGCATTTTTAGTAATTAATTTTGATTCATCAAATAATTCTGCATCTGTTGGAACTATTTCTAGTGAAATTGACACTCAACCAATTGTAGTTGATTTCTTTTCATTTGGATTTGCAAATAGTCAAGAAGTAAATAATGCAATATACAGATTAGAATTAGAAGAAACAACTGATAATTCTGGAATATTTTCTGGAACTATTGAGTATTCAGTAACAAATCAATTAAATTTCTTTGATCCCTCATTTGTTCAAACACTTCAAACAATAAAAGATGATGTAAAATTTCTTGTTAATGATAGATTAATTGATGAAAAAGGAATAGCAATAAAGTATTCTGATATTGCAACCGTTGGAACTGGCATTGGCGTTTCAACAAAAACTGATATTCTAACTCATTCTGGCACAGTTGGGCTGTCATCACAATCTCTTCGATTGGGACATCCAGTTAGTGTTGTATTAAATGATCCTGATCTAAATCTAGACAAGGATACAATTGAATCTTATTTTGTAATTGATGATCCAAATTCTCCTGCTGTTGATACCGTAGGGGATTCTTCAGGAAATTCTCTCTTAGAGGTTATGATAAAAGGTGTTAGATACAAAAGATGTACAATTGATGGAGTAGAACATGGTGGATTGGCTTCTACTGGATTTACTCTAACAGAAACTAATCCGTCCTCAGGGGTATTTGAGGGCGTCTTTAGATTGCCAATTAGAATTTGTAATGAATCAGGAACTGCATTAATTTCTCCTGCAGGTGGTAGTGTTGAGCTAAAATATTTTGATTTCAGAGATTCTTTTGGAGAACAAAACATTTTCACAACTGGTAGATTAAGTTCATCAGAACAACCATCCTCTCCAAGTCTTAATGCTGAAAAATTCATCTTACCAAAATACAAAGAAACAATTGAAGTTATTATTTCTGGAAAAATTGCAAATTACAAGCAAGGAACACAAGTTAACTTAATTTTAGAACATCCTGATAAGACAATACAACCTTTCAATCTTTTTGCCACAAGTCAGGGAAGTTACAAAGGGGCAATGAAATTAGAACATGATTCAAAACCAGGAGTTTACACAATCTCTGTTGAATATTTGGGAAACCTTCAAGGTACTGCTTCATTTACTGTCGTAAAACACGTCGTTCCAGAATGGATAAAAAATAATGCAGCTTGGTGGTCATCTGATGCTATATCTGATGGTGAATTTATTGGTGGAATAGAGCATCTTATAAAAGAAGAAATTATTTTGATTCCAGAAACAAATTCGTCACTAAAATCAGAAAAAACTATTCCTCCTTGGATAAAAAACACTGCAAAATGGTGGTCTGATGATTTGATATCAGATGATGAATTTGTTTCCGCATTAGAATTTTTAGTCAAAGAAGGTATAATCAGAGTATAATGATGTCAAATTTTCTTTCACTGAATTCTTAAATACTCTCAAACGTTCAAAATTCCAGCAAATGAGGCGTTTCGGGAACCTAGCATTAATTATATTATCAATTTCGATCTTATCATATGGATTTTCAGGTTTAACATATGCACAACAAAGCATTGAAGATTGTGGCCCAAACCAAGTCTACCAAAATAATCAGTGTCTAGACATTGACACTTCAGGACGCCAAGTTTTTGAACTAAAAACTGATTTCAACAGTTATGATGAAGGGGACACAATAAGAATTTCAGGCAATGTTGGAACAATAAGCGAATCATTTCCTAACACCCCTGTTACAGTAATTGTTACTGGACCAACAGGTAACATTGTTGCAATTGCACAAGTTGCGGTATCTTCAGGTGGTGGATTTTCTCATAATATTATTGCTGGCGGTACAATGAACACAACAGGAGACTACGAAATTGCAGCTCAATATGGGGCACAAAAATCTACAACATCCTTCTCATTCACAGCTTCAGGATTTGAAGCTCCTCCACCTCCTCCAACTCCCACCTGTCCTACAGGACAACAATTAGTTAATGGAAAATGTGTTGATGCAACTGAACCACCTCCACCCCCACCAACTAGCTGCGGACCAAATCAAGAATTAATTAACGGTCAATGTATTGACAAAGAACCTCCACCACCTCCAGAACCAACCTGTGGACCAGGAACAGTATTGAAAAATGGAGTTTGTGTTGTTGAGGAACAAGGAAATGGTGGCGGTTGTTTAATTGCTACAGCAACTTATGGTTCAGAATTAGCTCCTCAGGTACAATTCCTAAGAGAAATTAGAGATAATACAGTTCTTAGCACCTCTTCAGGAACATCATTCATGAATTCATTTAACCAATTCTATTATTCATTTTCTCCAACCATAGCTGATTGGGAAAGACAAAATCCAGCCTTTAAAGAAGCAACAAAGCTATTCATCACTCCAATGATTTCTTCATTATCAATAATGACATTGGCTGATAATGGTTCAGAGAGTGAAGTCTTGGCATTTGGAATTTCAGTTATCGCATTAAACTTGGGAATGTATATTGTAGCCCCAACTGCATTTGCCTACAAAGTACATAAACACTACAAATCAAGAAAATAAAACTAGTCTCTAACACCGTAGCTTATTATATTCAAAAATATTCAATCATTGTAATGCATGTTGAATATGAGGAATTTGATACTATAGAAGATATTTTCCTTTACATGTCATCAGCTGCACCTCCAATGAAAAATACAATGCC
>JBHIUX010000068.1:0-6184 GCA_042138065.1 Nitrosopumilaceae archaeon | reverse complement strand
CTTTGGAGGCTCTGTCACTTTTGGTGCAGAAACTGTAACTCCGCTAGATTTTTCTGAAGACACTGCATAGCTTGCTGTAAATCCTTTAGTGTTCATCGTATGCAATGCTAATGCATTTCCTGAAAATTTCCATGTTCCCATCTGGTTCTTTGGATCAACAAATGTTAATGCAAAGTTAGTTATTCCATCAGGGGACCAAATTGCTGTTGATGTTTCTCCAGGTTTTAATGGACCCTTAAGGGAAACTAGTTGTATGTTCTCAGATGCAGAATATGATAGAGTTCCAGAATAAACTCGGTCACTTGGAGGAATTATTACCGCAAGTGAATGACTTTCATGTCCTATTCCAGGGTCTATCGTAGAACTTATTGTTCCACTCAGTACTGTATCTGATTTTGGTTTTTCAGAAAGGTCTGTTATTTTGTAGTCTACAATGAATGGTGTTGTTTTCATTGTGTGTACTGCAAGTGCATTTCCAGCAAAATTCCACTCTCCGTTTGATTTTTTAGGATCAACGAAGGTAAGTGCAAATTTTGTTGTGCCGTCTGGTGTCCAAATTGGTTGTCCTTTGTCGTTTCCAGCTTTAAGTGGACCAACAAGTGAAACCAATTGAATTGGTTCAGATGCATCATACCTTAGTGTTCCAGAATAAACTTTGTCACTTGGGGGTAAGATGATTGCAAGTTGATGTGTTTCGTGACCAATTCCAGGATCTGTTGTAGATGTTAATCTATCATAACCTGGAATTGTGGATTTTGTCAGCGTTGTTTCTTTCATTACAGGTGCAGGTGCTGCTGGAGAACCAGTATCGAATGAGACTCCTGACATTCCTGCGCCGGCAATTGCAACACCGATTGCGACAATTGCAATTGACCAACCGATTGCTGCCTTATCTACGCTAGTCATAATCTCGTATGGTGAGATCTGTTCTCTAAATAAAGGTAGTCATGGTTTTTATGAATATGATAAAGGTTTGAATCAATTTCTGAAAAGAAAAAAAGAAAAAAGAAATGATTTTAGCTCACATTAACAGTGCCAGTCATCCATGGATGAACCATACAGAAATAATCATAGACGCCTGCTTTGTTGAAAGTGTATTGGAATGTACTTCCACCCATCACTAGGCTGCTATCAAATACTCCATCTGGTCCCTCTGTTGGACTACCGCTTGTTACTGTATGAGCTGCTGTGTCATCGTTTGACCACGTTACTATACCACCAGTTGCAACTGAAACAGATGCAGGTATGAAGCATGCATTTGTTTCTTCACAACCTGGAACTGATGTTCCAGTTGGCATAGAGACTCTGGCTGTTTTTGGTGCAGTCATCTTTGGAGGCTCTGTCACTTTTGGTGCAGAAACTGTAACTCCGCTAGATTTTTCTTGCATAGTTCCACTCTTCTGTTCAGCCATAGCTTGTTCACGTTCTTCAGCTTTTGACATTGTTTCTTTTGCTATATCAGCAAAAGGATCACCGGATGTTTTTTCTTGCATCATAGGTGCAGGTGCTGCTGGAGAACCAGTATCGAATGAGACTCCTGACATTCCTGCGCCGGCAATTGCAACACCGATTGCGACAATTGCAATTGACCAACCGATTGCTGCCTTATCTACGCTAGTCATTTGCTTAAGGCTATTTTTGGTAAAATATTAACCATTTCAAGAATATCTCAGAAAAAACTATGGTTTCATGCAAATGCAATCTTGATCGCCCTTGTGGAATGATTTTCTAAATCATTGTGCATATTTGCATGAGATTTTTCCTTAAAGGTCAAATCACATCGAAAACATTTCCAAGCCGTGGCGCTCATATGAAAAATTACGTGGTTTTTGTATTTAATGACCGCGTATCTTTTGTTCATCGTCAAAGATGACGAGTCTTTGATATAGATGAAATTGTATACTATACTTGAGAAAAATTGGAAGTAGCTTATGTGTTGATTCAATGTGATTTAGGATCCGAGGTTGAAATTATTGAAGAGCTTTCAAAAATAGAGCAAATCAAAGAGGTCAGAGGTACTTATGGAATTTATGATATATTTTGTAGAATAGAGGCAGATTCAAAGAATGTTCTAGATGATGTTATAACATTCAAGATAAGAAAGGTTCCAAAAATTCGTTCAACAATTACTCTACACTGGATACCATCTCAAGGGGGAAGGTAAACTGATAGAAAAGGAATTCAATCCTGATTTATTGTACAACAAAGTAGTCCATTATTACATTGACAAGAAAAAGTATTCAAGAGAAAAAGCAAATGAAATTGCTCAAGCTGTAATTAAAAGAGAGGCAGAAAGGAGGATGTGTAAAAATACAGAATGCAAACACTCGTTAGATGATCATATCAGAAATTCTGGCACATGTCTAGTGTTAAATTGTAATTGCTCTAAATTTGTTAAATCCTGAAAACTTAGAAATAATCATCTAAAGAGTCTTCGCGCAAGGGTTGTGCATCAATTCCCATTTTAGTCAATTGTGTTGCAAACTCTTCTACAAATCCATGAATTGTGTAAACCTTTTCTGCGCCAGATTGTATTACCATTTCTATAAGCTCATCAAAGTCACAATGATCACTTAGAGGAATAGAATAATCACATCCTCTACTAAACTTGTAACGCGGAGACTTTGCCCAGCCACTAAAACCAATGGTTACAGCCCCATACTTTGATTTCATGTGTTTTAAGAAGAAATTTTTGCTTGACATCATTGGTGCAACCATCACCCAGGGTTTTTTGTTTAGCAGTCCTTGGGATTCAGCTTCAGTATGCCCTATTCCTTCTTTAAGAGGAATACCAAATTTTCTATGAAGGTCATTCATTTTTTTTACAGAGTCATGATAGAATAATGGATCCCAATGTTTGAAAATCTGACTCAAGGTTTGAGCTTTGCCAAGCTGATATCCTAACAAAATGACTGGAGTTCCCCTAGAGTAAAGATTAGAAATTATTTCGTTTACTTGATTTTCTATCTCTGATAATTTTGGAAAAGTAAATTCTGGTAATCCAAAGGTGCATTCTGTAATCAGTGTTTTGCATTTTGGAATTTTAGCACCGCTTAGAAATCCTCGATTTCGCGTGCAAATATCACCAGTGTAAAACACATCATCAAACAAAAGACCCCTTGCGCCTAAAATATGACCACTATCAATTAGATCAAAGTTTTCCATAGATTCTACAAAATTGTTCATCTGAACGCCTCTGAGGCTTGCAATCTCGTTTGTTTCACGTGATGAAAGAACAGTTCCCCCATTTGCAATAGGCAAATGATCAGCATGGGCATGAGAAACAAAGTTAACTCCGTCAGAATCTGCACGCTTTGGATCAAGGTGAATCTTTAATTCATTTTGTTCACACAAAATACCATTTCTAGTCATGCGTACCTTTGTTGCCAAACTAAAATGAGAAAAGTAAGATTTGATATAAATTGCAGGTTTGATCTAGTTTTGACTACTTGCTAAATCTTGCGATTTTAATTTCTGGTCGAGGAAGCAATATGGAGGCCATTTTAAAATCCATAAAAAAGAAAAAAATTCCAATCAGACCCGCAATTGTTATTTCAAATAAACCAAATGCAAAAGGACTCAAGATTGCACAAAGACTTGGAGTTAAAACAGAAGTCGTTGAGAGTAAAGGATTCAAAGGGAGTAGATGGGATTATGACAAAAAAATTATTGCAGTTCTAAAAGAACATAGAGTTACACCAAACAATGGATTGATTTGCTTGGCAGGATTTATGAGAATTCTCAGTCCGCAATTTATAAAAAAATACAAAAATAGAATCATGAATATTCATCCTGCACTTTTGCCAGCATTTCCAGGACTTGATGTTCAAAAACAAGCAGTTGATTATGGCGTAAAGTATTCAGGATGCACTGTTCATTTTGTTGATGCAGGAGTAGATACTGGACCAATCATAATTCAGGCAGTTGTCAAAGTAAAAAACAATGATACTGGAGAAACTCTTGCTAAAAGAATTCTAAAACAAGAGCACAAGATATACCCTGAGGCAGTTAGATTATTTGCAAAAAAGAAAATTAGAATTTCTGGAAGAAGAACAATAGTTTCTTAAGAGTCTGGACCGCCAAAAAAATACAATACTACTAGTTCTTTTTTGTTTCCAAAAAAATAGTGTTCAATGTTTTTTTGAACAAAATACATTTTCCCTTCCGAAACAGGATAATCTTTTTTGTTAATTTTTAAAAATCCATCTCCTTTGAGAACATAATAAACTTCATCAGAATCATGCGGAGTCTGTGTGTCTTCTTCTCCAGGTTGTAGAACAAGGACACCTACGGCAAGGGTTTCTCGATTGATAAAGGTGTGAAAATAATTATCACTTTTTCTGATTTCATCAATGTACTGCTTTGTATCAAAATCTAACTTCATAGGGAATTTTTCATAGTTTCTATCTTTAAAGATTAACTTGATTCCAAGAATTAAATATCAACAACTTATCACAATCATATTGACCGGTACAAGAATTGATGGTAAAGTAATTGCCCAATCAGTAAAGGATCGTGTGAAAAAGGCAGTAGATGAGCTAAAATCACAAGGAGTGAGTCCGTGTTTAGCGACTGTTTTAGTTGGGGAAAATCCTGCATCTGCCACATATGTAAAAAATAAACACAAGGCTTGTGAAGAGGTTGGAATTTTAACAAAGGATCATAAACTACCATCTAGTCTTTCACAAAATGAAATGAATGAATTAATTGATTCTTTGAATAAAGACAGTTCTGTTCACGGTATTTTGGTGCAGCTGCCATTACCAGAACAACTAAACGAGTTTGAAACAATTTCACGCATTTCTCCGCTAAAAGATGTTGATGGTTTGACTCCCCATAACGCGGGTTTGCTTGCAATGAAAAAAGCAGTTCTTGTTGCATGCACGCCGTCAGGAATTATGGAAATGTTTGATTACCACAATATAGAGTTGGATGGAAAAACCGTTGTAATTATTAACAGGAGTAACCTAATTGGAAAACCGCTTTATCATCTACTTTTAGAGAAAAATGCCACTGTAATTACTTGTCATTCACGAACAAAAAATCTGACAGAGCATTGCAAGACTGCAGATGTTATTATCACTGCAGTTGGAGATAGAGCAAAATTCACCTTGACTCCAGATATGATCAAAGATGGTGCAGTCGTAATTGATGTCGCCACGGCAAGACAAGATGGAAAACTTGTTGGAGATTCTGATTTTGACAAAATTATAGAAAAGGCATCATTTGCAACACCTGTTCCTGGAGGAGTTGGTCCGATGACAGTTGCAATGCTGCTAAAAAATACAGTAACTGCTACATCATTGATCAAAGGCCTTGGACAATAGCGAAAAATCATCGCTTCGAAAGGTTCTGCTTGAAAAGCGAGATGCAACGTCTGAGGATTTGATGAAAATTGCAAGCAGGCAGATTCATAGAAATCTAAAAAAAATTTCAGAATTCAGACTTGCAAAAAGCATTGGAATGTACTATCCAATAGGTAGTGAAGTGCCCACGCAAGATATTATACAAGAGGCATTAAGCAATGGAAAAGAGATTCTTTTACCAAAAGTAGTTGAAAAAGAATTAGAGTTTAGAAAAATTAAGGATTTTTCTGATTTGGAAAAAGGAAGTTTTGAGATTCTAGAGCCAAAAGATGGCTGTCCTGTATCAGAGAAATTAGATGTCATCATAGTTCCGACAGTTGGAATTTCACGAGATGGATTTAGATTAGGATATGGTTATGGGTTTTATGATAGATTTCTTTCAAAAAGAAAAGCTGTCACAATTTCGTTGACTTATGCAAAACAAGTTGTCAAATCTGTTCCTAGCTCAGATGATGATGCAAGAATCGATTGGATTGTGACTGAAGATGAGTTTTTTAAAACATAATGAGGCTAGTGTAAAGTATTGCAGTGTAATTGGCCATATTGCAAAAAAATACATTGCAGTGAAAAAGTATTTTTGTAAAAAAAAGTAGAGTTTTACATGGTTGGAAAATCTGGCAAGTTGTTTGATATTCAAAAAAATGATAAGGATAATCCGATTTTAAAAGCGTTAGAGAGTGAGTTAGGATATACGGCAACACAGTCAATATTATCTAATATTTCAAGTACTCTTGGAATGTCAAAGCAGAAGATTCTTTCAGACTATGAAACATTTTCCAAGGTTGTAAAACAAGTTTATGATGATGCCGGAGAAAAAC
>JBHIUX010000067.1:1877-6337 GCA_042138065.1 Nitrosopumilaceae archaeon | reverse complement strand
GGGACGGCAGTTCGAATCTGCCTCGGGCTACTATATTTTATCGAGAAGCTTGTGCGATTCTTTCTAGTTCGTGTTTTTTCTTTACAGATGGAGCATTTTGATCATTTGCTGCTGCCAAAATAAGATGTTCTGACAAGTGTTCTTCAATTGCTTTTGGGTTTGAAAAAGTGGCTTCTTTAACACCATCTGCAATGAATCTCAAAGCCAAGTCTACACGACGAATTGGGGATACATCAACTGAAACATGGTAAACTGTTCCACCATAAACAATTCTTGTGGTGTCCTCATTTGGTGCAGAGTTTTCAATTGCACGGACCAATACCTCGACTGGATTTTTCCCAGTTTTTAGATGAATGATTTCAAAAGCAGCCTTGACAGTATTCGTTAATCGAATTTTTTTGCCTGCCATTCTGCCAGTATTTTTTGCATATTTTTTTCCAAAGTGCATTAGTTTGTTTACTAGACGTTCAACGATGTTTACTTCTGCTTTATTGAATCGCTTTAAAGCTGAGCGGCCAAATGTATTTGGTAGAATTTGTTTTCTCAATGAAATTGCTGTTTTTAATCCAGGATCCTCAATTGTAATTCCTGAAAGGTCCCATTTTCTAAATAACAAAAGATTTTGAGTTTCTGCCATCTTTATCGCCTTGGTTTTTCCTTCTTACCTATTACTAATTCATGTAAGGATGTATCATTTACTTTGAAAACTTTGTATCGAACACCAGGAATATCTCCCATTGCACCACCCTGAGTAGCACCCATTCCTTCAATGTGTACTTCGTCGTGTTCATCGATAAAGTTCATTGCACCGTCTCGTGGCAAAAATGCGGTTACTGATTTTCCATTTTTGATCAATTGAACTCGCACGCATTTTCTAACTGCAGAGTTGGGTTGTTTTGCTTCAATTCCAACTTTTTCTAGAACGATTCCTCTGGCTTGTGGAGCACCAGCAAATGGATTTGCTTTTTTATCTAATCCTAATTTTCTTCTCTTGTATGTAGAGATTGACCAACGCTGTCTCTTTTTTTTCGCTTTCAAAACACGACCTGCAAATAAACCAAGAGGAGACTTTGCCATTTTATTACAACTCCAAAGTAGTTTTTTCCGGACTGTTTATCAAAACACTGGAAATATCAAAATATCTTTTTGCTAGCAATCTTGCTTTTTCTGCATTACGACCTTCTCGTCCAACTACAATTCCTTTCTTTCTTGGATCAACTATTACGATTGCTTGTTTTGAGCCATCAGCCCTATCATTTAATTTAACTTCAGATACAAGTTTTGAATTTAACATGTTTTTCAAAAATTTTGCTGGATCTTCATCGAATTCAACTAGTTCAACATTTTTCTTAACAATATTTTGGAGTGATTTAATATGAGAACCGCCTTTGCCAATTGCCAAGCCCATTTTTCCAGAATTTACAACAAAAATAACTCTATTTTGTTTTTCATCTTCAACACAGTCACGTGCTGTTGCACCAGTGACGTTTTGAAATAACGACATTAATCGCATTTGATCAGTTGTTAGTTTGATTTCTTGTGTCATATTCACTCCTTTTCTCTCGAAGGCTGGTCAGGCTCATTTAAACTTTCATCAATATTGTTTGCGTGCAAATTATTTTTTATCATTAATTTTTTTCAGCTTCTTTTAGAATTGATTTAATGTTTGAATCACTTAGGGAATTAAATGAAACTGTAGAAACTCTGAATTGTAACCCACAGAGTTTTCCAAGAGATACTGAAGAACCATCAAAGTGCACAGTTGGAACTTTGGCCTTTTTTGCATCTGATTGAATTTTTTCTGTAATTGGATTTTGAATGGAGTTAGAAACAACAACTAATTTTGAATCTTTTAGAGACCCCAACACTTGTTTTGAACCTAGTGTACACTTGTTTTCCTTTACAGCATCTTTTAGTGATTTTTCAAGTAATTTACTCATTCATTCACCTTGTATAGTCGAATCTCTTCTGAGGCCTTTATTAGCTTTATTGATTTGGTATTCACAAAATAAACTGAAGTTTATTATTGGAAACCGAAAATACTTCCAATAGAGGAGAAAACAATTCCAATTTGTTCAAAGAAATGAGGATCCTCCGAATCTTTTTTTGGTTCAGAATCTTCAAATTTTTCAATCTTTTCTATGGTTTTTTGTTTTGGTTGTTCAAAAATTGGTTTTTGGTTTTCATCTAATGGAACAAATTTTGATTCTGCCAGAGCAAGATTCTTGTTTAAAATTTTGTTATATGGATCAAAATTTTTAGCGTCATTATAGATTTTAATTGCTTCATCAAATTTCCACAATTGAGATAATGCATTTCCTTTATTGTTTAATGCGGGAACAAATGATGGATTGATTTCTAGTGCATGATCATAATACAGAATCGCTTCTTCAAAATGTCCTAGTTTTGCCAATGCAGCTCCTTTGTTAGTTAAGATCTGAATATCATTTGGATCACCCAAAAGTTCTTGATCAAAAAAGGTAATTGCTTCAGAATACTTGCACAGTCTAATCAAAGCTGGACCCATTCCATCATAGTATGAAATAGTATCAACGTAATCATTTTGATCACAGTTTAGAGTGATTTGATTAAGTAAAATTCCAAGTTCAACATCTTCAACTGTTAAGTTATTTGCTTTAACAGGTTTTTTTTCTTGTTTAGATTTTGGCAATTTGTTTTCAGTAATTGGAATATCCTTTTTTTCCTGAGAGGATTCTTTTACAATAATAGATGGTGGAGATTGTGTTTTTTCTTCAAAAATTTTAGAATCACTTTCTTCTATTGCTTCTTCAATTATTTCAGTTTCTATTGGTTCTTCTGTTTTTTCTGGCTCATCAATTTCTTCAATTGCTTCTATTGTAGTTGATTTAACAAAATTAAACGAGATTTCTTTTTTAGATTCTCCATAATGTGCAAGAACGATGTAGGTGCCATCCAATTTGAAATTTATTCCTGCTTTAGCCAGAAAACTTGTTGAAAATTCATTGTTTGAATCAATCTCTCCAAAATAAAATCCCGTGGGAACCCCAAAAGGATCATGAATTCCAATTAATACTGTTGTTTCATCAACTGAATTCACTTTTCCAGAAATTGTAATTGTATCATTATCAGTATAGGTTGATTTGTCAGTTTCTAGGCTAGTTAATTCTGGAATAATTTCTTCATCTTCAATAATGACTATTTCATCAGAAAGACTATCAGATTTTATTTCAAATGTGATTTCCTTATCGAGTTTTCCATAATCGATTTTTATGGTATAAGTTCCAGCTTTTTCATAAAATGGAGAATCAAGGAAAATTATTTTTGAAAAAGAGTTGTCTTCGTCAATTTCCACATTGTTTGCAGACAGTATGGAACCATCAGGATCAAATATCCTAAGTGCCAAAATTGGCATTTTTTTCTCTTCTACTTTTCCTGTAATGAACAATGTTTCTCCAGTTTCATAGGATTCTTTATCTGGACTAGCCATGATTCCGTCAGAATTGTCTCCAAAAGCTAGAGGAAAGGATATGATTACAATCAAAATTAGAGGAATAAATCCGGTTTTTGTGCCCATAAAAGAAAATGATTGAATTTTTCTATTTAATAATCACGTAGAAATCATACTTTTAGAAAAATTAAAGAAAGAATCTATTGTCCCGCAACAACAGAATAGCTCACAGTGAATTGATCCTCATTAAGTGTGTGAACTGCAAGTGCATTACCTGCAAAAACCCATGTTCCCATGGCATCATTGAGGTCTACAAATGTCAAACCATATTTTGTTTTACCGTCTGGAGTCCAGATCGCTTGCCCGTTATCATCACCATCATCTAGTGGACCATGAAGAGCTACTAGTTGAATTGGTTCAGAGGCTGAATATGTCAGCACACCATGGTATGTATTTTCATTTGGTGGTAAGATGATTGCTAACTGGTGCGATTCATGGCCAATTCCAGGATCTTGCATTGAATCAATTGTTCCAGTCTGTACCAAATCACTTGATTCTTTTTCCATGTAACTTACAGAGTAGCTTACTGTAAATTTATCTGGGTGGATTGTATGAACGGCAAGTGCATTACCAGTAAAGACCCAACTTCCCATAGATACTTGAGGATCAACAAACGTCATTGCAAATTTTGTTTTTCCATCTGGAGTCCATATTGCTTGCCCATTTACTTCATTTGGTTCTAATGGCCCATGAAGTACTACAAGCTGAATTGGTTCAGATGCATCATATGATAAAATCCCTTTGTAAACATTTGATGTTGGGGGTAAAATGATTGCAAGTTGATGAGTTTCATGACCAATTCCTGGGTCTTGTGATGAAGTTATAGTTCCAGATGATGTTTGCCAGTCTTGCTGTATGGATGTTTTTTGTTCAGGTCGTGGTTTAGTTTGTGGAGTGGGGGCAGGTTCCTGTTTTGGTTCCTGTTTTGGTTCCTGTTTTGGTTCCTGTTTTGGTTCCTGTTTTGGTTCCT
>JBHIUX010000067.1:0-1777 GCA_042138065.1 Nitrosopumilaceae archaeon | reverse complement strand
GTTTTGGTTCCGATTTATCTTCTATTTCAGAACATAATCTGTCTCCACAAACTATGTTTTTTGTAGAAGAGCCATATTGCGAAGTCTTTGTACCTTTACTTTTTAATGCGCTGGCATTCTCAATTATATCTACAGAAGCAGCAATTCCCGCTGTAAGTAAAATTGTTACAATAAATAGAATCGATAGTATTGTTTTTTTCATATTCTTTCAAAAGTGTATGTTTAGTATAAAAATACTCATCTGTTATTTCGTGTATAAAATTTGAAATTCATTCTACGTGAAAGGTTTGAGAAATTGAAGGTGAGATTGGAACGGGATTTTGCAATGAATTCCAAACAAATGTTTCAACTCTATATTCTCCAGATTCGGTTGGTAACCATGATTGTGATAATTCAAGACTTTGATTTGCATCAAACTTTCCCTGAATCCATGACAACGAAACTACTTTTCCTGTCTCATTTGTAATCTGCACAAGATAAACAAAATTTTGGCCAAAGTCTTGTGCATTAACAACCTTTGAAACGATTTGCATCTGATTGTTCACCCTAAGTGTGTCAAGAATTTTTCCAATACTATCGGTGATGATAGGAGTTTCAATAGAGGTTCTTTTCATTGGAGAAATGTTTGAGTCAAACAAGGATTCTGCAACAATATGTTTTTCATCCGATATACTGTATGGTTTTGGAAGAGTTCTATCTTCGTATTTGGCATACAACTTATCCCCAGGAATTGCTAACAGTCTGTTTCCACTAGAAGCAAAATTTTGTGAAAATGTGATTGTTGCTTCAAAAACTCCAGAATCATTATTAGTTTCTAATGCATCAGCAGTGATTCCTGCAATATCTGAATCCGATGCAATTTCAACTTGAAGTTGATCAACTGCTTCTGGATTAAGATTCATATCTTGATCAATGATTTTAATTTTTGCAGTTTGATCAACAAGATACTGTGATTCTAAAAATTTGATTGTTCCAATATTCCAACTAATTGGAGCAGAGTGAGTTAGTACCACACCGTCAGCAAATTCAAATGAAATTGTGATTGCATTATCGCGTTCTGTTTCTAAAAATCCATTTGTTGGACCACTGCCAACGGTTCGAGGATTTGTGTCAGGATTTCCATCCCCATCTACATCATGAGAGAATCCTGTTAAAATTACTTCACCAACAAAAATTCCTGAATTTAGATCAGTTTCTGTTAGTTTGTATGGTTCAAGAGAGTTTTGTCCTGTTGATAATTTAATAAAATGACCCTCATCGTCTCCAATTGAATCAATTCCAAATTTTTCAGAGTTCCAACTTGGAGCAATTATAGTTATTATGACTTTGTCAGTCCAAGTGTAAACGGGTTTGTCTGTAAATATTGGAGCGTAAGGATTGTCGTAATCTGGGATTTGAGCATATGCTGATAGAATAAAAAACAAAATAAGAGAAAATTCAAACATACTATAACCTATAATTTTTAGAATTTATGGGTTGGTCAAAATCTAGTCTAGAGATAATTATTTTTTCTTTGAAACTTGCATGTAGAGGTCAACTGTTCCACTTCCAATTGGAATGTTACTACCTACAATTACGTTTTCTGTAACTCCTTTGAGTTGTTCTACTTCTCCACCAAGAGCAGCATGAGCAATGGTTGGAACTGTGATTTCAAAGGCGGCCCTAGCTAAAACACTGTCTTTTGTTCCTGCAATTCCGTGTCTTCCAATTTGTTGCATATACCCTCTAGAACACATCAAATCAGATACCAACATAATGTATCTAACATCAACCTCAA
>JBHIUX010000066.1:0-6455 GCA_042138065.1 Nitrosopumilaceae archaeon | reverse complement strand
AAGAAATTGTTTAGTCGTGTGCGTGCGGATTTGTTCCGCCTTCCATTTTGACAAATGTTCCTGCTGCTTTCTCATGGAATTCCAAGTTTCCTTGTTCAACAATGATAGCATCTTGTGGACAGGCTTCAACACATGCCAAACAATTTGTACAATCATGTTCTCTGATTGGATCAGATTTGTCAGTATAATCAAGACGTTCATCTTGTTCAGTTTTTCCAGTTCCTTCAAAAGTTTGTCCAACAGCTTTGTGTGCTGGAATATCTTTTTCAGTTCTATACCACTGGAATGTTTGAACGGGGCAAACTGACATACATGCGCCAGCTGCTACACAATCATCCCAATCAACTGCTACAGTTGTGCCGTGAACACCTAATGGAACAATTTTTTCTCCACGAGCTTTGTATGCTGCAATGACATTTTCATCAGATGCTGCTGCACCTTTCTTGCCTTTACCCCATACCCAGTGAAAATTCTCGCCATCTGCGTGGCTAATTTTTCCAACAGGCTTTCCGCTTTTGCAAAAGTCTTCTGAAATTGGCATGAATGCATTCATTTCAGATATTATTTAAATTTAGACAAAATTAGTCGGAACTAAACTAAACGATCCACAGTCATAACGCCGTTTTTTCATCCTTACGTTCATATTTTTTGGATCTCTGATCCAACCATTGGATATTATCAAGTATGATGTTTATCGTGGGCCAAATATTGGAATTTACACAAATGTAAATGATGATTATGTATTTGTTCCAAACGGATTTGCAAAAAACAAAGCAGAGCACTTGGCTGATTATCTTGATACAAGCTATGTGTTTACATCTATAGCCAATACGCGATTGATTGGAGCCTTGATGGTTGTAAATAATCATGGAATTTTAATACCACGAACATCTGCTCAATATGAGCTAGAACATTTGGAAAAATCAACTGGTCTTGATGTAACTGTAATTGATACAAAGTATACTGCTCTTGGTAATATGATTGCAGCAAATGGCAAAGGAGCAGTTGTATCTCCAATGATCTCAAAAGAAAACATCAAAAAAATTGAGGATGCATTAGATGTTGAGGTAATTCAAAAAAGAGTTGCAGGATATCATCAAGTTGGTGCTATGGTTGTTGCAACTGATAATGGAGGTGTAATTCATCCAGAGACTGATGAAAAAGACATAAAATCAATCTCGGATGTCTTGGGTGTTCATGTAGAAGCTGCAACAATTAATGGAGGAATTCCATTTGTATCTTCAGGTATTTTGGCAAATAATCAAGCCGTTGTAGTTGGTAGACCCACTAATGGCCCTGAAATAATGATGCTTACTCGCGCATTTGCTAGCTAGATTTTGAGAATCCATGCCATTTTGAAATCTTTACTAAAAAATTAAGAAACACCATGTAAACTGCAATTGCAATAATCTGTCCTATTAATGATGCAACATATGGCTCATAATTGATCGTAAGAAAATAATATTGAAAAATCCATCTTACAATGGAATATACAATTTCCGCAACTCCTAATGATGCAATAATTTTTAGTAAATCTTTTTTCAGAAGTGGCCAATCAGTTTGACCAGAATCAAGTTTGTAGTACCTGCGTCTATCATAATATAGTAACAAACCAAGAACGGAAAGAAATACTGCATGATCAGCTAATAGAGTTAAAGTAGCATTAAGATAGTGTTGTTGTTCTACAAGTATCTGTGCAACAACAGCTGAAATTATAATGTCAATAACAAAAGCAACGAAAAGATTTCTATTTAGTTTGAAATATTCCTTATAATTTTCATTCATGTTGAATCATCTACCATAACTGTATTAACACTTGATGTCAATCAGGGTAATAGACTATCTGGAAAAAATTTTGTTCTCCATACCATTAAATTGTTGAAAATTTCAACATAGTTTTCCTCTTTGGTAGTAATATGTACATGAGCATCAAACTCTTCACAATGACCTTCGAAAATCATTGTATTTTGTTTTTTGAATAATGGAATAGTCATTCCAACTTTTTTAATTGTATTAAACTCGTAATTGTTAATTCGTATGGTTTTGCCTTTTACTACAATCTGTTTTTTCTCTTTATTTTTGTTAATTTCTTCATCGATTTGTTTTTTTCTTGAATCACTCCATTTTGGAGTATCTTTTGGCCAATGATGAATGTGTACTTTATTCGCAAAATATCTAATTTCCATGAATTCATTTTCTGGCAATTACTCATTTTGAAATTATTTCATCTTAAGAATTTTTACTATTACAGATTGAGAATTGAGCTAATACTTTCAAGTAGATTATTGATTTTCATCGTATTTTCTTTGCCATCTTTCATGTTTCGTAACACTATGGAATCATCACCATATTCTTTTGGTCCAACTATTACTGCAAAAGTAGAATCTGCTGCATGCTCCATCTGCTTTGATAATGATTTCCCAGTAACATCAATGGTTACAGGAATTTGTTTTTGTCTTAGCTTTGATGCAAGATTCATGGCAGGTGCCCTCATTTCTTCATTTACATAAACAACTGAGATCATTTGTGTTGGAACAATTGCTGCAATTTTTTGACCTTCCATCGTTATGATCATTCGTTCCACTCCACCAGCAACACCAGTTGCTGAGATATCATCTCTTCCAAAAGCTTTTGTTAGTGCATCATATGTTCCTCCACCTGCAAGCGCACCAAGGTCAGATGTTGTATCAAAGACCTCAAAGACCATTCCAGAATAATAGTCAAGACCACGTACTATACCAAAATTAATTCTAATATTTTCAACATCTCTATTTTTTAAAGAATCAAACAGCTTTGTTAATTCTGACCAGCCATCTAATCCTTCGACCAGTTCTTTGTTTTTTTCTTGAATTTCTTTTGGACTGCCTTTGATTTTTGCAAAATCAAGTATTTTTTCAAGTTTACTAACATCATATCCCTTTTTCTGAAATTCATTTAGAATATCTTGTCTTGTTTTTTTCTGAATTTTATCAACTGCACGTAAAATGTCTGATATCAGAGAAGAATCATTTGATTCAAAAACTTTGTTGATGTATGACTGTACAAGCACTCTGTGATTTATATCAAGTGTAATGTTTTGCATCTTTAATGCATCAAAGAGTCTTGATGTAAATTCTAAAATCTCAGCTTCAGACTCTAAACTTTGTTTTCCGTAAATCTCTACATTCCATTGATGAAAGTATCTGTATCGTCCCCGTTGTGGCTCATCGTATCTCCATACGCCACCAAATGCTGAAATTTTTGCTGGCAGTCTTAATGATTTTTGTGAAACTACATATCTTGTCAAACCAACTGTGAAATCAAATCGTAATGCAATTTCTCTATCATGTTTATCTTTGAAAAAGTAAATTTCATCTTTAATAGCTGGCCCACCTTTAGCTTCTAAGGTTTCAAGTGATTCTATTGGGGATGGATCCATTTGTTTGAATCCAAAGAGTCGTGCAGTATCTTGAAATTTCTCCCTCACGTGCTCTATTTTTGCTAATTCATCTGGCTCAAAGTCTTTCATTCCACGTGGAAGTTCCAAATCACTGTGTGATTATGATCTTTTGATTTAGACTTTGCGATTTAGAAACTTAGTTGTGCAGTACGTGGTGCATAATTTGGATCATCAGAGTATTTTTCTATTAGTTTTAAAACATCATCAACTATCTGATGAGGCTCTAATTCTATTTCGGTGGTGATATTTAGCAATGAATCTTTGCCACAAGGAAGAGTGATACGATTAATTTTTGTGTATTTTGTCATTGCGTAAACTGGTTGGCCAACTGATTCTGCGAACTGTTGTCGTAGCTTCCATCTCATGTATGCATGAATGAGAGAATTTTTTGTTTGTTCTGGATTAAGCATTCTCTCTCTTCCTTTTGCCATCTTTTCAAAAACTCTGCCGCTTTGCGTGTTGTATACCCCAGCATATCGTACCTGATGATCAAGTTTCAAAATCTCATCGCACAATTTGTTAAAATCCATGCCCGTTATTCTACAGAAAACTAGTAAATTAATCTGATCTTGATTGGATAACCTATTAATCCAAAAAGAGATTAGAAAAACCCATGGAATTTTTACAGGAATCTGATCCAGATTTAAAAAAACCAATTATTATTGCGGCAATGTCTGATATGGGAAATGTAGGTGGTATAGTAGTTGATTTTATCAATGATAACTTGAGAACAAAAAAATTCCGAACGGCAAAGTCTTCGTATCCAAGCTATGTAGTGGATAAAGGCGGCTACGTTGATCTCCCAGATGAAAAGTGGGAGTATAGATACGCAGATGACGTTATTGTATTTGGAGGTGGAATGGGACAGCCTCAAAGCAATGAGGAACTACATGCATTATGTCAAGACGTAATTGATGTTTCAAAAAAATATTCTGCCAAATTCATTTATACACTTGGCGGTTTTCACACAAATCGTCAGCTTGGAAAAGAACCACAAACTTTTGTTACTGCTACATCACGCCAACTAAAAGAACAACTAGAAAAATCAAAGTTTGAAACAACCCCACAAAAATCACTAATTACTGGATTTAACGGACTTGTTTTAGGATATGCAAAGGAAAATAGAATTTCTGGAATTGGTTTGTATGGTGAGCTAAATGAGCCTGAAATTCCACAATATCGTGCAGCAAAAAGCATCATTAAAACCCTGGAGAAACTAACATATCAAAAATTAGGTGACACAACTGAGCTTGATGTGATGGCAGATGACATTGATGAAAAAATGAAAAACTATTGGCCACCAAAATTCAAACAATAATGGATAATTGATAAGTTCTACGCGTCTTTTTTATTCAAAATTCACTAATCTATTTCATGGTTGAAAAATACATCCAACTTCTCGAAGAGGAAAAATCTTTTTCATGGGTTGACTTTCGTGGATTAGCTTGGGTATTGACAGACGACTACAAGCTAGATGATGAAGAGATCTAATAATCTCTCTCATCCACTAAAAAGAAAGAGATAGAACCAATTGGCTCCCCATGTGATTTAGCCGTAATGCCATAGCTACCGCCTTCCCAGTTTTGCACAATTATTGGAATAAAGTAATGCCCTCTGTTATTTGCATATGTGAACATTTTTTGTTTTGTTCCATCGGGTTTTGTGAAAACTAATTCAATGTGTTTTCTTCCTGGCTCATCTTCAATATGTCCAGATACATCAAATGTCAGAGTTCTTTTGTTAGATGTAACAAAGTCGTTGTTCTCGACTAAAACCGAACCTCCAAATCTTGTAGATTTTATCTTTAGCTCCCTTTCTGGAACTTCATCTTCTGATGATGGCTGACCATCCTCGTACACATTGACCATGCCAATTGCCCATGGATGAATCACACAATAGTATCTGTACACCCCACTATTCTCAAATTGTACTTGAAATGATTCACCAGGCATTAAAATTCCATCAAACTTGTCATCAGGACCAAGTTCTGGGGTTCCACTTGTAACAGTATGAATGAATGAATCAAAGTTTGTCCAAATAACATGTCCGCCCTCCAGTACTTTTGCTTCAACTGGAGTATAGCAGGATTCTTCATCTTTACAAATTGGAGATGATGCATCATGTGTGATTTCAACTTGAGCAGTCATTGTAACATCTTGTGTTTTTCTATCAAGTTGACTTGGATCAACAATCTTCCAAGCATCAACCACTTGCAGATTTGAAACAATTCTTCTCTCATTCCATGCTTCAAGAATTATATCGGATCTTGGCATTTGTTTTTCAAAAACAATATCAAAAATTACCCAAAACCAAGTATCTTCAAGTGAAGTGTTTACCTTGACACTCTTGAAAATTCCATCAGGATCAATCACTTTAACTGGATTCTCTTTATCAAAAATTATGTATGCACCCTTTCTATTCTCATTCAAATCTGTATACAACCCAAGATGCTTAATCTTTGTAGGATCATCTGGTTGCAACAGTCTTACTTGTACTTGAATTGCTTGATTTGTTTCACCAATTAATGTGGGAATGGATGGTGCATAATCTTCAACTATAAAGTACTGTCCATGTTTTTGAAATGTACTTTGTTTTCCATAGTTTAGTGAATCAGTAATATCACTAAATTTACTGTATGGAAAATAATCACCAAATTTTATTTGTCTTGATTCCATTGCAGTTTCATCAAATTCTGAATATGCATTGTTTGTTGCATTGGTTGGAATTATTTTGTAAAAACCAATTCCTAAAAATTGTGTAGGAACTCCTGAATATCCCCCACCGCCGCCACTATCTTTTCCAACTTGTCCTGGTGGAGTACCACCTTGTCCTGGTGGAGTACCACCTTGTCCTGGTGGAGTACCACCTCCAGGAGGACCGCCACCACCTGGCGGTTCACCACCTTGTCCTGGTGGATCCCCTTTATCTGGAGGTCCTGGTGTTCCTCCTTTGGCTGCAAACGAATCTGGAATTGTTACAATAAGTAATGCTCCAATAACCAGTAAGGATAGTAAGA
>JBHIUX010000065.1:0-6483 GCA_042138065.1 Nitrosopumilaceae archaeon | reverse complement strand
TAACTCGTTTTTTAGTAAACTTTATAATTAGAATTTTAACAATTTTTCTTATGTCTCTTGATTCAGCAATTGCATCACTAAAACGCGGAGAATTTGTTTTACTTTATGATTCTGCAGGACGCGAAAATGAAATTGATATGGTTGTAGCTGCAGAATTTATCACACCAGAACATGTAGCAAGAATGCGTCAACATGCAGGCGGATTGCTTTGTCTTGCCATTGATAATTCATTTGGTGAAAACCTTGGTCTAAAATACATGCATGATATTCTTTCAAATTCTGATTCATTTGATTCTCATTCAAAAGAAATGATTATGGGTCTTGCACCATACGGAGATCATCCAACATTCTCAATTTCAATAAACCACTATCAAACATACACAGGAATTACCGATCAAGACAGGGCTCTTACAATCAGAGAAATGGCAAATTTACACAAAGTTGAAAACAAAAGAAACAAGTTTGTATCATCATTTAAGACTCCTGGACATGTTCCAATGTTGTTAGCTTCAAAGGGTTTACTTGCAAATAGGCAAGGTCATACCGAAATGTCAGTTTATTTGGCACAAATAGCTGATCTAACACCAGTTACTGCTATTTGTGAAATGATGGATGCTGATACATATTCAGCATTATCTTTTGAAAAAGCACAAAAATATGCAAAACAAAACGCCATTCCATTTGTTGATGGCAAAGAACTAATTGAATACGCCAAGGTGCATTAATTTTGAATATTGCAATAGTGGCTTCGGAATTTAATGACAAAGTGACATCTAGGATGCTTTCAGTTGCCCAAGAAAAAGCAAAATCACTAAAACTTGATGTAAAGTATATTTGTAAAGTTCCTGGGGCATTTGATATGCCGATTTTAGTTGATGCATTATTGCAGAAAAAAAATGTTGATGCTGTTGTAACACTTGGTGCAATAATTAAAGGTCAAACAAAACATGATGAAGTAATTGCTCATTCTGCTGCAAACAAACTAACTGAACTATCTGTAAAATACCAAAAACCAGTTTCTTTGGGAATTAGTGGTCCAGGAATGCAGGAACGACACGCATATGCCAGAATAAGACCAGTTGCTGAAAGGGCAGTTGAGGCAGTAGTGAAAATTTCAAAGGAGCTAAAGAGGATTCAGAAATGATTCAACTTACCATCATCAAGATTAGTGGCTATGGCCCATGGACTCTGACCCTAGGTAGCGATAGAGAGCACGAGTTGCAGATGCTTCAGGCATCACTTTACAAGGAGGTCCAAAAATTATTCTCAGAGAAAAACTGCCTGGTTTTTCTTAATAGATCCGATGAATTTTTTGCAATTACAAATGGCCTGTCTCTTGATGATCATATTGAGATTCAAGAGAAATTAGAATCATCATTTGACCTCAAACTTTCAATGTCAATCGGATATGCTGATTCACCATTTGAGGCTAATCTCAAAGCCTATGAGGGCAAAAAATCTGAAGTGATTTTGAATAAGGAGCACAGCATCTATGGATTTTTGAACGGAAAAGAGGATCAAAAGGTAACAATAATGCATTTGGATGTGGAGAATCTTACATCAACTAGAAAAACAAAATCACCATACGAAATATCTTCTGCAATATTCAAACTCTATGCAAAAATGTCTGAATTTTTTCTTAACAAAAAAGCAATGACATTTTTTATGGGCGGTGACAACTTTATGGTGGTTTCAACTGAAAATTCAAAAGAAAATGTGAAAGAATTTCTTGATTTAATAAAAAAAGAACAGGGAATCACACTCAATTGTGGAATTGGTACTGGAACTACTGCAAGAGAAGCTGTAAAGCTTGCAACAAAATCACTTGATACAATTAGAGAAATTAGAGATTCTGGAAAAGAAAAACCAGAAATTTATGAAACAAAATGATCTTAAAAAATCCTAGTGTGCTTTTAGGTAAAGATTTAGAATACATTCCTTCAATAACAATTCAAATTTCTAATCAAAAATTTAAACGAATTCAAAAAAATATTCAACCAAGTGCAAAAGAAGAAATTATTGATTGTGAAGGATTACTTTTAATTCCAGGTTTTATCAACTCACATACCCATATTGGTGATTCTATTGCAAAAGATATCACATTAAACAAAACAGTTGATGAAAGAATTCATCCTGTTTTTGGAGTAAAGCCCAAAGTTCTTAAAAAAACAAAACCATCACAACTTGCAAGCTTTATGCAAAACACTTGCAAATCAATGATTCACAAAGGTATTACAACTTTTGTCGATTTTAGAGAGGGAGGAATAGAGGGAGTTGAAATTCTTAAAAAAGTTCTAACAAGGGTACCAATCAGATCAATAATACTAGGAAGGATAGAATATTATCAAAATTCTAATCAGATCAAAAAAAATACCGAAATCCCCTCTGAAAAAAGAGATGAATTATACAAACTCTTGAAAAAATGTGATGGAATTGGAGTTAGTGGAGCAAATGAAAACAGCAATTCTGTGCTCAAATTCTACTCAAATTCAAAAAAACTCCGTGCTATTCACGCCGCAGAAACAAAAGAAAGCGTAACTGCGTCAAAACGCATGACTAGAAAATCTGAGGTCATTCGCGCCTTGCAACTAAAACCACATTTTTTGGTACATATGACACAGGCCTCAAAAAGTGAGTTATTTCTTGCAGCCAAAAAGACTAGAGGAATTGTAATTTGTCCAAGAGCAAATGCATCTTTGGCAGAAGGAATTCCAAATTTAAAAATGATGCTTGAGACAAGATGCAACGTTACAATTGGAACTGACAATGTAATGATCAATTCTCCAGACATGTTTAGAGAAATGGATTATCTTTGGAAAGTTTCAATGGGAATAAACAAAAAAAGAATTGATCCAAAACAAATTCTAAAAATGGCAACTGTAAATGCTGGAAAACTTTTACAAAAAGAAATTGGTACAATTGAACGTGGAAAACTTGCAGACTGTGTTTTAATTGATAAGCATTCAATTGATTTAGAACCAATGCATTCACCACATGCATCAATTATTCATAGAGCATCAGAAAATACAATTAGAGCTGTTATAATTGGGGGAAAAATAGTTTATGGCAAAATCTAGACCACTTGTTATTCTTAGCGCAGCAATTTCCCTTGATGGAAAAATAGCTACAAAAACCGGTGATTCAAATTTTTCATCAAAAACAGATAAAATTCGAGTTCATAAACTTCGTTCTAAAGTAGATGCAATTTTAATTGGACAAAATACTTTACGAAAGGATAACCCACTTCTTTCAGTGAGATATGTAAAAGGAAAAAATCCAGTTAGAGTTATCATTGATTCACGAGGTAAAATCTCATCTAAATCAAAAATTATCAAAACTTGTAATAAAATTCCTACAATTATAGCTACTTCAAAAAAAATTCCTAACAAAAATCTTCAGAGATTAAAAAAATTACCTCTAGAAATAATAATTACAGGAGATAACAAAGTCAATCTTAAACAACTATTAAGACAACTTGAGAAAAGAAAAATAAAAAAACTTCTAGTTGAAGGAGGGGGAATTATTAATTGGGAATTTATTAAACAAAATCTTTTTGATGAAATCATTATAACAGTAACTCCGTTTCTTATAGGAGGTAAAAATTCAATTAATTTGATACAAGGACTTGGATTTTCCCAAGTTTCAAAATCAACAAAACTAAAACTAAAAAAAGTAAAACAACAAAAGAATGAACTTGTTATACATTATTCAAAATTGTAAAACTTTATTCTCAAATTACGAGTTGTTACATATGATTTAACCTCTAAGTTCTTATACTAAAACCGTCATAAAGTTTCGATATTGGCAGCTAAAAAAAGAAGAAAGACAAAAGCTAAGAGTAGACGAAAAACAAAAGCTAAGAGCAGACGAAAACCAAAAGCTAAGAAAAAATCAAAAAGCAGATCTAAGAGCAAAGGAAAACGAAAACCATTCGGTGGTTACGCAATTAACTTTGCAGGACGTACAGACACAGTTGAACAAGTTTTCGGAAAGAAACCTGTCACTCCAAGTGAGATGACAAAGAAGATTTGGGCCTTTGTAAAGTCAAGACGATTAGCTTCACAATAAAAAATCTCTAAAGCTATTCTACATAGTGATGATGAATAAGGTTCTCGTAGAATCTTACCGATTTTATATTAACAAACTCTAACATTCCATAACGTGAAAGCTCTCGTCCAAATCCACTATGTTTTATTCCACCAAATGGAATTCGTGGATCAGAAATTACTACATTATTTACACTAACAATTCCAGATTCAATTTTTCGTGACAGTTGTTCTGCTTTAGTTAAATTTTCAGTCCAAATACTTGCACCTAACCCAAACTCAATGTCATTTGCTAATTGAATTGCTTCTCTTTCATTATCTACAATTGTAATTGGCGCAACAGGACCAAATGTTTCTTCTTTCGCAATTCTCATTTCAGGAGTAATGTTTTTCATAATGGTTGGTTGGTAAAAGTAACCTTTTCCCTCTATTTCAGAACCCCCTAAAAGAATTTCTGCTCCTTTTTCTTTTGCATCTTCAACTATGCCAGAAATCGTTTCAAGACTTTCCTTACTAGATAGTGGACCTATATCGGTATCAGTTTTTGTTGGATCTCCAACTTTAAGTTCCGAAGCTTTTTTCACAAATTTTTCAATAAAATCATCTGCTACATTTTTTACAACAAAAAATCTTTTTGATGCAATACAACTTTGACCACAGTTGATGAATCTACCTTTTACTGCCCCTTCAGCAGCTTTGTCTATGGTTGCATCTTCTAAAACAATGAAAGGATCACTTCCTCCTAGCTCTAATACACATTTTTTCAGATTTGCTGAAGATCTTTCTGCTACTTTTGCTCCTGCATTGGTACTGCCTGTAAACGTTACAGCATTTACATCTCCATCAATAAGGTGATTTGCTGATTCTACACTTCCTACTAGGGTCTGAAAAATTCCTTCTGAAAAACCAGAATCAATGAACGCTTTTTCAATCTCAATTCCACATTGAGTTGTTACACGTGAAGGTTTCATTATGATAGTATTTCCCGCCATCAAACAAGGAGCAGCAAATCGTAATCCCTGCCAATATGGAAAATTCCATGGCATGATTGAGCCAATTACTCCAAGTGGTTCAAAAGTGATGAAACTTTTTCTTGCATCGGTATTGAGAATTTCTTCTGAAAGAAAACTACTTGCATGATCTGCATAAAACTCTAGAGCCCATGCACATTTTTCCACCTCACCAATTGATTCATTGATAGTTTTGCCCATTTCGGCTGTTGCAATCTCTGCAAGTTTTTGTTTGTTCTTGTTTAGATATTGAACAAGATTGTAAATGTACCCTCTTCTTTTCTCAAAATCTTTTTTCCACTCAGGAAAAGCTCTTTTTGCTTTTTCTATGAGACGATTAACCCTTTCCTTACTCATAGGATCATAGCTAGAAATCTGCTCTTCAGTAGCTGGGTTAACTGTAGTAATCTGAGTCAAGAATTAAAACCTAAGAATGCCGTAATTTATTTCTGTCACTTATTTCCAAGTGAGGAATTGTATTGCGAAAGCATTTTTGTATATGACTCCATCATCGCATGCATATAATTATCAAATAATTTTATTCCAGAAATTCTCATTTGTGAATATGCCTTTAAAAAGTCAGTTGACACATCGATCTGAGATGTATACATATTTGTTATATTTCTCAAGTAACTATCAAAAAGGTTTAGAGTATACTGATCCATGTTTAATTTATCAAAGAATTCTTTTTCGGCAATAAAACATGTTCCAAAAAGATCATCCATCGTGTGTAAAAATTCCGTGTAGACATCAGAATGCATCTGAAAATATGTCGGAATCTGTGATTCCATTTTCTTAATTATTTCAGATGTATTGCCTTTCATAATATCACACATCGAAATATTAACAGTGGATGAATCTTTCTTTGCGGTCTCTGGCTCTGCAGTCATATTTTACCAATTATTTTGAGTGCTTTTTGAGCAAATTTCTCAATATCAATTGAAGGATCAGCAGATATCATTAGAACATTGTTGTTAATTGGAAAACTCATCATTACAACTTTTTCTCTTCTAGAAGCAGAATATTTCACAGGACCCAAACTATAATCAAATTCCATCCTCATAGAAACTCGTAAAGCTAACTCCATGAACATCTTTTGTCTTTCAGCCTCATCCTCATATGGTGAAATTCCTTCTTTGAATCCACCTGCAACTAATTTACCCATGTTGTTAATTAGGCCAGCAAATCTTACTTCATCCTCTTTTAGTAATAGATCACATTTTTGCTGAAAAATACTAAATTCGTGAGATTTTTGCTCTGACATGATTTATCTTAATTGTCCCCAAATTTGTATTTAGGGTTATGTCCAAATTTTCACTACAAAGACTTAAGACTCAGAAAACTTGCTGCATGTCGTTTTTTATTTCATCGATCTTTTTTGCAAATGCTTTTTTTGCTTTTTCATTCTTTTTCAGGTTTAGAACCTG
>JBHIUX010000064.1:1419-6488 GCA_042138065.1 Nitrosopumilaceae archaeon | reverse complement strand
GACATAAGAAAAATTGTTAAAATTCTAATTATAAAGTTTACTAAAAAACGAGTTATTACCAATAAAGTGGTAAGTTTTTAGGTTTATTTTAAAATGTATTTTCCTAAAATATCAGTTTCAATATTAACTTTATCGCCAATTTTTTTTGTTTTAAAATTTGTAACATCGATTGTATGTGGGATTAAAGAAACTGAAACAAGGTTCTTTTTTACCTCAACAACAGTTAAACTGATTCCATCAATTGCAATAGAACCTTTTTTCACAATATATTTTGCCAATTTTTTTGGAACTTCAAACCAAACTTGAACCTCTTTTGGTTTTTTAATAATTTTTTTTATGATTCCAACACCATCCACATGTCCTAAAACAAAATGCCCTTCTAATCTATCTCCTGCTCTTAAACTTCGTTCAATGTTTACAATACTACCGGCTTTTAGATTTCCAAGATCTGTTTTCTTTGTAGTTTCGTCAATCATTTCAAATCTTCCAAGATTTTTTGAAAGTTTTGTAACAGTCAAGCAAACGCCGTTAAGTGCAACACTTTGACCAATTTTTAATCCCTTTGATTGCTTTCCCAAGTCTACAGTCATTTGTACTGCACTACGATTTTTGGTGTTTTTTGAGATATCTTTTACCTTGCCTGTACCAACAACAATTCCAGTAAACATTACTTTATGATTGAAATTTTCTTTGTTATTTGAATTTTAAGATTAATTCTAGTAGGGAGTACCCTTTTCTCTTTGATTTTTAAAGGCTTCAATATACCATTCAAACTCATCTAAGAATTTGTTAGCTCGTTTCTCATAGCTCTCATCTAATAGATTTCCATCATCATCAAAAACTTTAGTTACTTTAGAGATAGAAAGCAATGACGAGATTGCTGGTGCTCCAAGTTCTGCAAAAATTTGTCTTAAATGATTTCCCGCAAGACTTCCACCAAAACCACCAACAGAATAAGAAACGATTGCAGATGGTTTGAAAAAGTATTCCTCAAGGAAATGATCTAAAGTGTTTACCATTGCAGGAGATGGACTGTGGTTATACTCTGGAGTTACAGGAAGATATCCATCTGCATTTTTTATTGCAGATTGAAGGTCTTTTAGATTTTGAGGTGGATTTTCCATTTCTTTGTACATTCTATCTAAAAGGGGAAGATTTAGCTCCATTGGATCAACAAATGTGACTTCATGTCCACGCTCCTTTAGTTTTTGTTCCATCCATCTAGCAACTTTTATTCCATTTCTATCTCGTCTAACAGAACCCACAATTAGAACAATTTTTGCCATCGTTGTCTCAGTTTTTGATTCATAAAATTACTTAAACTTGGATCCTAGATTTCTTTAATCGCTGATTTTACTTTTTCAACAGGAATGTCTGTTTTTCCATGATGGTGCTCAGCATGTTCTTTTATTTTTTGGAATAATTCATCTTCGCTTTCTGCTGTTGCTGACCAATCACACGGAGTGCCAACATCTGTACATTTGAAACTTTTTGTCATGAGATGCAAATCTAAAATTTGTTTTTAATGATTTATCCAAATTAGAACCAAATCTAATTAGAAAAAAAGGAAAAAGAGTCTACCTAAGCTTTTCGTGCTCTTGCAGCAGCTTGCTTGTAGGCAGCCTTTCGTTTACCTGCTGAACGCATAGCAATTCTAAGTGCTCTTCTGGCACTTTTGACTTTTGCATTTGCTTTCTTTAGTTCAGCTTTTCTTTTGTTTGCAGATCTTTGTGCAATTGCTTTTGCTCCGCCACCGCCTCGGCGTTTACCGCCACTTCGGCGTTTCTTTCCGCCACTTCGGCGCTTACCGCCTTTTCGTCTAGAACCGCCGGAACGTCTACTTTTTGCACGTCTACGTTTAGCCATTAACGCAACAAATTTTTTATTTCATAAAAAGACGGCAAGTATACTTTATTTTGCAATTAGTCAAAAGACTCGAGGGTAATTTGACATGTTTTTATTATTTTCCTATGAGTTGTTCAACATTTAGTCGTAAAAACTAACCAATTCGGCCTTTTAGAATAATTTTTTCTGTTGTTTCAGAGGGATTTGTTCTATCAAAATAACGTATTTCATACCAATCACCAATGTGCATCGTTTCACCATCAATAGTTCTTGGAATTTCTATTTTTACTTCAAAAACATCAGAGTTTGGTCCTGTTTCAATTAAAAATGCAGAATTTGCTCGAAAAATTGGATTAGCTAATGTTGTTCTAATGCCACCTTCTGCTCTAAACTCTAAAGCACTTAATGGAATTTTATCTTCATCTTTTGAATCGGTGTTTGCGTCTGGCTCGTAGAGTCTCAATGTAAACTCTCTTCCTATCCTACTACCACCGCCAGATGTCTCAACTTTAGCAAATTCACTTGAAAGCCGCACAGATTGCTCAATTGTTTGTTTTTCACCAGCACGATTTGATTGATCTAAATATTTTACCAAGACAATATCGTCTTGTTGTAATGGTCTACCATCAATCGTTGCAGGAAGACTGATTTTTAGAAAAAATTTTCCAGAATTTGGAGCTGTTTCAACCATTACTGATGGAGCATTCACCAAAACATCATTTACAAATACTTCAATCAAGCCTTCTGTAGAAATTTCATCTATTCCATTTGGACTTGTATTCAAGTCTTGATCATTTACATAAAAATTCAAAGTGGTTTTTGATGTAGCTGGAATTGTTTGAACGGTTTGAGATTGGGATTGAGTTATTTGTGTTTCAGAATCTAAACGTATTACATTTTTTTTAAGCAAAAATTCAATACTAGAAGAAAATTCATCATTTGAAATTATTCCATTTGCCCACCAGCCAGCACTATTCTTTATCCATTTTGGAATTACAGGTTCTACGTTTTCTTGTTGTTCAATTTGAGGAGCTTGGATAATTCCTTCTTTTATCATATATTCAATTCCTGCTATAAATTCAGAATCAGTTATTTGTCCTGATGCCCAAAAACCTGCATTATTTTTTACCCAATCTGGAATAGAAACTTGTGCATGTGATTCAGTTAATACAGAAAATGAAGTTAGAAATAATGCAAAAAATAATGCTAATAACCAATGGTTACTCATAATTTTTGTAAGTTCATTTTACACATTTAATCTCTTTTCCAAAAACTATTAGCGAATAGAAGATCGTTTTTTAGCCTGCCTTCTTTTGCGTATTGGTCTACTCTTTTTTTGAATTCTTTTGTTGATTGTTTTTCCCTTTAATTGAGATTTTCTCCTAGTTGAGATATGGATTTTTTCATGCTTTTTTTCTTCCTCAATTTTTTTTACTACATTTTTTAGAATATCTATTTCGTGTTTTGATAACTTCATAATTGTATGTCTCCTTTATCAAATATATTCATCTTCTTTTCATTTCTCCCATAATATCTCCAACTATCTCTTCTAAAAGATCCTCCATAGTCACTAACCCTTGTAAATTATTAGAATGATCAACTACTATAGCCATATGAGTATTCTTTTTCTTTAGTTCAACTAGCAGTTCACTGATTTTTTCCTCATAATCAACAAAAAGAGGTATTCTTCCAAGAGTCTTTAATTTTATTTTTTTATAATCTTCTTCTTGTACTCTAACAATATCCCAAATGTGTAATATTCTCACTATGTTGTCCTTATGCTTACTAGAAATAGGAATCCGAGAAAAACCCATTTCTTTAATTTTTGGTAATGCTTTATCTAATGTTAATTCTCCTGAAAGAGAGAATATTTTTTCTTTTAGGGTCATGACATTGCTGATTGGTTGATCATCAAACTCTAGCGCATTTCTTACAAGTTCGTGCTCTTCCTTTTCGATTGCTTTTTCCTTTAATCCAAGATCGATGACTTCTTGAATTTCTGCTTCTGTGATTGGTCTAACGGTAGTAGTTCCTCCAGCTGTTTTTATCATAAATTTGATAAATTTTTCAAGTAACCAAACGAATGGATATGTCAAATAAGTAAATGCTAACAAGGTTCTGCTGAATCTTAATGAAACTTTTTCAGGATTGATATTAGAATATGTTTTTGGAGCAATCTCACCAAAAATCAAAATCACACATGTCATGATGCCAATTACAATTCCAACTCCTTGGTTTCCAAGCAACTTTATTGCTACATCAGCTGCTAAGACGGATGAAGCTACATTTACCAATGTGTTTCCTAAATTAACACTGGCAGTCATCCTTCCAGGATTTAGTTTTAGTTTGTAGAGTGCAGAGGCGCCTGGAATCTCTTTATTGTACAATCTCATAACTTTAGCCCTTCGCACCCCAACGATTGCAATTTCTAAACCACTGAAAAGAGCGTATAATCCAATAAGAACAATTATTGCTACAATTTCATATTCTATAAAATCCATTTAGAAATACAAAACTTGTGCCATCATTTTACTAGGCTATTCAAATACCAATTTTGAGAATCAGTTTAGGGAATTATAACGCATCTTAATTGAATGGTTTTTGGAGAAAATATCAGGTTGAAGATTATTTATTTTCTGTTAGGTATTTCAATTGCTGTTGTTTTGTCAAGTGGTACAGCAATATACTTTATAGAATCTCCACATGAAGATGCCCAAATTACAAACATTATTGATGCATTTTGGTGGGCCGCTGCAACAGTTACAACAGTAGGATATGGAGATGTTGTTCCTGTTACTGATGTTGGAAGAATAATGGGCATAGGATTGATGTTTGTTGGAATATCAATAATTGGTGTTTTTATCTCTGCATTTGGTGCAGTGTTAATTGGTTCTAGATTGAAAAAACATGATGATGTCTCTCATGATGTGAAAAATTTGATTATCAAAAAAATATCCGTAATTGAAAAATTGGAAAAAGAAGAGCTTGAAATTCTAATTGATATGGTAAAAGACTTGCATAATAAATTGAGGACTAATTCTGAAATAAAATGATTCTTACAAATGAAAAAGAACGATTTGTTTTAATTCAGATTATATCGTGAGTTAAGATATGGAAATTAAATCATTTCAATACCAAATTCCACAAATAACATATCTAGTAAAAAAACGACTATGGGCTCAGGTTTTAGTTGGGTTATTCTTGGGTTTGGTTTTGGGTCTAAT
>JBHIUX010000064.1:0-1319 GCA_042138065.1 Nitrosopumilaceae archaeon | reverse complement strand
TTGTTGCAACTACAATAGCACCTGGAAATTTTATTGACAGTACTTTGCTCAAGGAAAGTTTTGGAATTGAAGATACGCTACCAATTGAAAGAGCAGAGATGACAATACATGACATTCCACAAAGTCTAGTGGGCATTGTGCCAAGTAATCCTCTGGCGTCATTTATGTCAGGAGAAATGGTCAGTATCATCGTTTTTGCTTTAATTCTTGGAGTTGCAATGATTTCTTTGCCAAAGAAAAGTTCTCAGCCAATACTTGAGTTGTTAGAGTCGGTACAAAAGATCACAATGAAGGTTGTATCATGGGCAATGCGTTTGGCACCATTTGCAGCATTTGGTTTGATGGCAGGAGTAACATCAAAACTTGGTCTTAGCGCGCTTACAGGACTTGGAGCATACATGGTTACTGTTGTAATTGGTCTTTTCATAATGTTGATTGTTTACATTATAATCATCAAGGTTTTTGCAAAAAGACCTATTTCTTCTACATTTGCAATAATGAGAAATCCACAACTGCTTGCATTTTCAACATCTAGCTCTGCTGCAGTAATGCCAGTATCAATCAAAACAGCAGAAGAGGACTTAAAGGTAAAGCCAAAGATTTCTCAGTTCATTATTCCTCTTGGAGCTACTATTAACATGGACGGAACAGCACTATACCAAATTGTGGCAGTGTTTTTTCTTGCTCAGCTTTTTAGTGTTGATTTGGGAATGACCACAATAATTCTAATCACATTGACTGCACTTGCAGCATCAATTGGTGCCCCATCTGCCCCAGGAACGGGAATTGTAATACTTTCAACTATTCTTATTGCAGCGGGTATACCGGCTGTTGGTATAGTGCTTCTTCTTGGCGTAGATAGGATTTTGGATATGACAAGAACAATGGTTAATGTAACAGGTGATCTTACAGCCTGTCTATTCTTTGATAGGAGGATAAAAACTTGAGATTTTTCTGTAAAACAAATTGTTGATTTTTTTATTGATAGCAAAGTAATATAGAAAACTCAAAATACACATTAAAGGCAAGGTCGTAATTCATCTCTTGAAAGTCGCACTAATTTACAATGAGAAAGAAATTGATCCAAATGACGTGATCAATGTTTTTGGAATGCCTACAAAAGAGCACTATAGTAAAAAAGCTGTAGAAAGAGTGGCAAGAGCATTAGAAAAAGGTGGACATAATGTCAAAGTAATTGAGGGCGACATTCGCATCATAGATGAATTAAAAGAATTCATGCCAAAAGTAATGGCAGGCGAAAAACCTGGAATGGTTTTCAATATGGCATATGGTGTTCAAGGACAGAATAGATACACTCA
>JBHIUX010000063.1:0-6497 GCA_042138065.1 Nitrosopumilaceae archaeon | reverse complement strand
GCATCGTGTCCTCCACCCACTCCGTCAAATTTTGCTGCCCCCTCTCTCATCAACTCACTTAGATTGACATTTGATTTGCATGAAAATGATTTTCTTGATGAAAACTTGATTGTTCCTTCCTCTCCATTTGTTCTTAATATTACAATTTTTCCTGAATTTTTTGGAGAGCCAGCAATTAAAGAAGATATTGTACCTGACATTGTTTCGGGAACCACTCCTTCCCCATTAACCATAACACAATTTTTGCCATCTGAAATTCTCCATCTCTCATTTGCTAAAACATTCATGTAGTTTCTAATCATTTTTCTATATTCTGATAGAATGTTTTCTCCTTCTTTGAGAAGCCTATTTCTATCTCCCATACAAATTGCAATTCCGACACCTGCCTTGCTAATTCTTCCACAAGAGTTTAGCATTGTTGCAAAGTCTCGACCATCACGCAAAAAGCTCCTACTGTCTTCTCTAGGAAAAGAGTAAGTATATCCAATCAATTCTTCCATGATGTTTGTGGCATCTTTTCCGGCAGTCACTTGAGTAATGCCTTCGATTAGTGCTCTTTTTTCTTCTTCTGAAAGCTCAGCTGGCACTCTCCATCTTTGTCCATCTTTGAGTTTGATTCCAGTAGAGTTTATCATCGAAAGACATGCATCCCTATTCCAAGTTAGTCCCTCAATAAATGGCTGTGATGTAAATGCTAATGCATCTGGAAGGGGTCTTGTCTCTCGTCCAACCAATAACAAATCTAAATCCATTTCAAGTAGTCCTTCTTCTTTTGCAGTTTTGGCAATCTCAAAATTTTTTCCAGTAAAGGATTTTTTTTCACCTTGATCTTGTCGGTCTCCCAAAGCTGATACAACAGCTATTGGTGAAAGATCCACGTTTTTCTCATCAAGTGAATTTGCCGCCAAGTAAGCCATTCCGCCAGCACAGATTTCTGTCCCTCCATTAATTCCAAATTTCCAAGCATTGATCACTCTTTCATTTTCATGCTCATCTTCTGAAATTTCATGATGATCTAAAACCATCCAGTTTTCACCTAGACTTTCATCAAGGTCTTTTGCAAACCCGCCACCTAGATCAGTAATTACATGCAGATCTCTGGAATTTTTTTCTAGTCCAGAAATTACAGATTTGTTTAACTCCTTTGTAGTTCGAACAGTGCAATTTGCACCAGCTCGAATTAGGGCTTTGGTCATTATACTGCCAGAACCAAGACCATCACAATCAATGTGTGTTAGAACAAAAATTGATTTGTTTGATTTAATACAATCAAAAATTTTATCATGAAAATATGAAAGTGATTCATTGAGATCTTTAGACATCACTCTAGTTGAGCGACCACGGATTTATATTTCCAGTTTTTAGCAAGTTGGCCAGTTTTTTTGTAATAAGATGCTAGTCTGTGAACTTTGGCCTCTATTAGCTCAAGAGATCTAACATTACGACTATCTCCTTTGTTGGACTTTAGATGCTTTTGCAAACCAACTGCCTTTTTGACAATGTTGTCCAGATCTTCTGGGATTTCTGGCTTTAGTTTGTTTTCTTCTAAAATCTGTATTACAGTTTTTTTTGTTACAGGTTTTACAAGAGGAATTGCATGTTGATCGCGAAGCTTAATTCCAATCTGACTTGGAGACAAACCCTCTTTTGCATACTTTACTACTAGTTCCTCAACTTGTTTAGAATCTTGAGAAACCCATGATGGTGATCGCACAGCTGCAGGCCTAATCGAATGAGATTTTCCATGTCTGTGAGTATGCATTCGTCCCATGCCCTGCCTGACTTTAGAACAAAATTAAACGTTACTTGATCTCTTCTAAAAATCAAAATCTGGAGTAAAAAGAAAAGTTAAATATCAACATAAAGTTCTTCTGAGCAGGTAAACGCTATGAATAAGAAATTACTTATCGCAAGTATCTTTGCCATTTATGTAATAGGTTACTCTGTTGCATATGGCACAGCAGGCGTTGCTTATGCACAATACATGGGTAGTGTTGGAGACCGTGGTGAAACTGGTGTTGGTACACTAGAAGAAACCCTTGAACTCGCTAGACGTAGAATTGAAGCTGCAGAGGCAAATCCCGCAAGTGGTTCTGGTACACCTTATCTAGATGCTGATGGTGTAGTTGGTGCCGCAGTTATTGCAGGCGCAGTCTTTGGTGGTATAGCTGGAGCATTCTTCTTTAGAGGAAGATCTGGCAAGTATGCTGCTCAAGGAAGAGGCTAAACAAGAACCATTCTTTCTTATTTTATTCACATTACTAGTGTAAACTACTGATCTCTGCTTTCTTGATAATCGCAGAAATCTATATAACGCACTAATAGCGTTCTCTAAACAATGACTCCTATCGTGGGAATATTCCTTAGTATCCTGTCATCATTAACAGGACAGCTAGGACCAAACTATGACCCATTATTCTTTGATGTAATGATTTACATCTTCGGCACAATGATGTTTACAATCTTCTTACTAGCAATTGTATCATTTTGGCTACGTGTCCACGGATGGTCATACAAAGACAACCGTGAGAGATGGGTTGATGAATTAGATAGACACTTTGAAAGAGAAGGTATTGGTCTAATTCCAGACAACGGAAAATACTGGTAAACCTTTCTTCTTTTCATTATTTTATTTAGTTATTAGCAGATGCTGTTTTCATAGTCCACATTTTAGGTATCTGGTGGCAAAAAGTCAGTATCTTCAGATTCATCATATTGTTTTGAGATAAACTCGCCCCTGTAATGGTATCCATCAATTAAAGGAGCATTGATGAATTGCTCCGACTCTTTACCATTTACTAGCATTATTGATTTTGACTGTTCCATATCTCTTAGAGGAAAGTCCCAAGTCCATAAGAAATGACCAATCTCAAATGGATACTCTTCTTCCCATTCTGCAAAAATTGTACCGTCATCACTTAAGGTGTAAAGAGTTCTTTGGCATCCACCTTCTTCAAATCCAATTCTTGCTGGAATGTCTGCCTTTTGATTATCAACATAAAGTTCTAGGGTAGCCGAAATTTTGTAAGGTGTTTCTCGATCATTAATGCAGACTTTGAGAGGATTGTCTTTGTTAAATTCTTGCTGAACCAAAGTACTGGCGGCAGCTACTGAAATTCCGATAATGGCAGTCATTAAAAGAAATCGAAGTGTCTTTTTTCTTTTTGCAGGATCTCCCATTCCGGGCCAAAACATGCCATGAATCAATACAAATTACTTAAAGTCGTTTCTATGACTGACCATCCATAATTTCCAAAGTATCAAACTTGTCCTGATTGTCTGCAATAAAGTAAGTTATTTCATCAGAGTCAATTTCAACCCATTCGGACTCTCCACGGTATGGCAAAAAATCCTCTACGAAAATGTCATCAGGTCCTGTAAATCTAACAACCATTCTCTCCTTTTTTGGCGAAAACCCAAATGGAAGTTTTAGGACTTTGCCTCTTCTTTCATTTTGAACATTAATTTTGAATTTTTCATTTTCATGTTCTACCTCCCCAAAAAAATAACTCTGGTTTATGTCGAGTCGAAGAATTTTGAAGCTTAGAACCATTCACATTACATAAGCTTTCATAAGAAAAAAGATTTTGATTCATAAAGTATGAGGATAATCTTAACTATACTCTATAGTAGTTTTTCTAAAATGAAAAGGAAAAATGGGAATTTAGATTACTTGCCAGGGTCGTGTTGCAAACGTAATGACATAGCCAACACCAATGATTATGGATTGGTATGCAATGTTTGTGTATGGAATTGGTTTTAGGATAAACTCCCCATCAACGACAACTGTTTGACCCGGACCAAGTCCTGGACCTACACGATCAACATTGAGTTGTGTATGTACGTGATATACTCCTGGTTCAAGTGCCATTGCGCATACTTGGTATGGAACTACTTCGTTACCTGGAATATCAAATACATTACCTGGTGGATCTCTTGAAAGAATCTCCCATCTGTTTCCAGCATTGGTTGACTCTGAGAAGATTGATACCCACGCTCTACTGTCTCTTTCAATCAAGCTAACTAATTTGCCTGAAAGACATAGGGTTTCTCCTGTTGTCAGGGATTGTCTGTTGAAGGTTTCATCCTCAACTCTAATGAAACGACTCTGGAGTTGTGCTTGGACACCGTGTGCTTCTGCACTTGGTAGAATTGTATCAACCCAATTGAAACCAATGGTTCCAAGAGCCAGTACAAGACTAAGTCCAATTACAATTAGTTTTTTATCGACCATAGTTATCCCGTTAATTAACCAGAAAGGTAACAACCATCGTTATATGTTTTACCTTGATGTCGGGGATCGAGAATGTGATCTGGTTGATTATCATCAATGATTAACATTGAAAACCATGTTTTGCCTCATTAAATTCATTAATACTTTTCATGAATTTTATGTAAAAAATACAATTTCTGTCTTGTAAATCTTATAAAATTTATAATAATTTTGTCATAATTTGAACCCTTCCTTTATATCGCAAAAAACAAGCACTACACACATGGCACAAATGCCAGCATTAATCCCAAAAGAAGTCGAGATTCAAAGACTAAAAAAAATCTGGCTTATCGTTATTGCGATGGGATCTACTGCTGCTTCAGTCGAAGTAGATAACTTCGTTGATGGTTCTCTACATCAAACATCTATCAGAGATAGTGCATTTACTCCAGCACACTGGTGGCTATACAGTCACTTTGTGGCTCTACCACTTGGTTGGGGTTCTGTAGCAATCTATGATAGAAGAGTACCAATTCTTAGAGGTCCAAATAACTCAATGAACACTGGATTGAAGATGACCATTCTTGGTTACCTTGCAACAATGTTCACAATTGGAATCAATGAGATGTGGCACTTCTGGTTTGTAGAAGAAATCTTTGCAGTACCAAATCACTGGATGTTTAACATGGGTGTTGTAGTTGCCTTTATGGGCGCTCTAGCTTACGTAGTTAGAGTATATGCAAGACTGGTTGAACTTGGCGCAGAAACACCAGGTGAAAACCCCTATGTTGCTGAAATGTACAAGATGGCTTTAGAAGGCAAATTGTACAGCAGATCCATACCATAAGCAAAAACGTGCGATAAGCACCTCTTTTCTTTTTATTATTTCAAAAAACATGGATCGGGCGCTCATGATAATTTAGGAAAGACTTAATAGGATTCTCTCTCGATATATCGCAAATGACTCTTCCAAAAGGATTTGGATCAGCAGGTGGCGGCGGAGCCGGAAGTGCTGATGTCGAAAGGATGATTGGCAAACGTGTCGAAAACATGACTGGTATGATTACAATTTCATACATTGCAGCATGGTTAGCAACTTTTGGTGGTACAGCAGCAGGATACTTCTATTATCCATGGGCATATCCAACAAACAGCGGTCACTATGCATTTATCGTCCTAACCATCATTGAATCAATTGGTTACATCTTCTGCGTTAAAGTAATGCAAGAAGGTTCTAACAAGAATAGCAATGGTGTTGTAGCAGGAGTAGTTGCGGCAGTTGCAGTAATTACCGTGTTAATCTCCTTGTTCGTGGGATTTTAAATCCATTTTTTCTCTTTTTGTTAGTTCGAACCTTACTGTAAGGTGTTTTTGAAAAATAAGAATGAAAATTTAGGGCTCTGGCCCTTTATCCGATCATGAACTTTTGCTAAAATTTTATATACTGACCCCATATTCTACTGGTTAATGGTCTGGCTTAGACGATGTACCCACTACTTATTCATTGTAGTAGTTGCGGTAAACTCAACACTGTTAACAATTAACGCAGGTGACTACATTTTCTACACCGATTGGGCCTGGACATCATTTACGGTATTCTCTATATCGCAAACTTTGATGTTAACTGTCGGAGCTTGTTATTATCTAACATTCACTGGCGTTCCAGGAACAGCAACGTACTATGGCCTAATAATGACAGTATACACATGGGTTGCAAAAGGTGCATGGTTTGCACTTGGATATCCATATGACTTCATTGTAACACCAATTTGGTTACCATCAGCGATGCTGTTGGACTTAGCTTATTGGGCAACGAAGCGGAATAAGCACTCGTTGATACTGTTTGGCGGAGTACTGGTAGGAATGTCATTACCATTGTTCAACATGGTAAACCTGATAACAGTAGCAGACCCACTAGAAACGGCATTCAAATATCCAAGACCAACATTGCCACCATACATGACACCGATAGAACCGCAGGTCGGAAAGTTCTATAACAGTCCGGTCGCGCTTGGTGCAGGTGCTGGTGCAGTATTGTCCGTTACGTTTGCAGCGTTAGGATGTAAACTAACAACGTGGACGTATAGATGGATGGCCGCTTGGTCGAAGTGGGACTAATTCCCAACCTTCCTTTTCATTTTATTAGATTCTCCTAAAGGATTTTCCCACAAATTTTGAAAAATGGTTTTCAAACGAAATTTGTATTTAACCTATTCTGTGGTTGATAAAAAAATATTGTACAGGTTGTAATCTTTTCCAACTTAATTTCTACAATAAAGAATTC
>JBHIUX010000062.1:1319-6568 GCA_042138065.1 Nitrosopumilaceae archaeon | reverse complement strand
CCACAGGAAAGAATAATTTTATTTTTATTTGCAAGCTCAAGTAGATCTTCTCCTTCTTCAGAAAGATATGTCAGTGGTTTTTCAACAAAAACATGTTTGTGTGATTCTATCAATTGTGATGCTATAGACGAATGTGTTGAAGTTGGAGTACATACAAAGGCAGCATCAAATTCTTCTGAATCAAGTAGAGAGTCAATTGAATCATAAGAATTTACAGAATATTTTTTTCCAAACTCTGCACTTTTTTCTTTATCTACGTCGCAAATTGCTGAAAGAACTCCTAATTGAGAAAGGATTCTGGCGTGATTTTTTCCCCACCCTCCAGCTCCAATTTGTACAACTTTCAATCAATACACCTTAGTTAACCAGTGAGAATATTTTTTATTTTTATTCATTACTATGTCAGCATATGATGTCATTAACAATTTTGTTATTTTTCCAACTTTACCATTTCCAATTTTTTTGTGATTTATTTTTGTAATAGGCGTAATTTCTGCAGCAGTTCCACTAAGAAAAACTTCATCTGCTGAAAGTAGTTGATTTTTTCTGATTTTTTTAATTGATGCTTTGTATCCAAGATCCTTGGAAAATTTTATGATGGAATCACGAGTAATTCCTTTTAGAGCTGATGATGAAATTGGAGGGGTAGTAATCTCATTATTTTTTATAATGAAAATGTTTTCGCCAGGCGCCTCACTAACATTGTCTTCTAGATCCAAAAGAATTGCTTCATCAAATCGTTTTCTTTTTGCTTCTTGTGTAGCAATAATCGAATTTAGGTAATTACCACCCATTTTGGCTTGAGTTGGGGTAGATGCATCTGAAAATTTTCTCCAAGAAGAGATTCCTGCAGTAATTCCGTTTTTGCTAAACAAATTACCGAAAGGAAACATAAAAACTGCAAGATGTGTTGGGGCTTTTTTTGTAACATGTAAATTGATTCCGTATTCTCCAATAAAGTAAAATGGTCTAATGTAACATGATTTTTTCATTTTATTTTTTTTACATAGATTAATGATTCCATTTTTGATTTCTTTATCAGTAAAATTTAATGAAATAGAATAGAATTTTCCAGAATTTCTAAATCGTTTAATGTGGTCTTCTAATCGGAAAATGTAGAGGTTTTTAGAATTCCAATATGCTCTGATTCCTTCAAAAATTGATGTTCCGTAATGTATTGCATGGGTGGTAATAGGAACTTTGGCATTTTTTAGCTGAATTAGTTTTCCATCATACCAAACATAATTTGAAAGTGGTAACTTCACAAAAACTATCAAAATTTATTATAATTAATCTATTTGGAATTTGGATTCAGAACATCATGAATTATTGGAATGGTTAAGTAGCTCGTGAATATTGCTCACAAGTTGTGGAATATTTTCAAAATTCTCCAGAGTGAGTAATAATAAATTTTCTTGATCGATTGGAATGGTTAATCGAATGAGTTTTTCATATACTGCTAAAGCAAATTTTCCTTTTCCAAGTTTATATGATAATTGATGACGATAATGCCAAGAGCTACATGCTTCACGAAGAAGTTTTGATGTTTCATAATCATTGAGATGAAGTGTAACGCCATCACGCGGAAATTTTGAGGTAATTTCCCCAAACTTGTTGCAAATTGCTCCAAAACGAATGGTGTCATCCAATTCAACAATTTTTTTTAAAAGTTCTTGATTCTCAGAATGGACCGTGCCTAGCATGCCTATATGTTAGACAGCAACACGAGTTTTAAGTATATTCCAGCCCATTTTCACATCTAATTATTGATTACTATCTATTTCTAAGCGAAAAATCTGTTTAAATTATAAAAAGATTGTTGTGTTCGATTTCCCATGGATCTACTTTATGGTTTTACAAGGATGTTTTTATTCAATGATAAAGCTTGGGTATCCCCTCGCATTTTTAGTCCTCATCTCTATGGTTATCCCAGCTTCTGCCCAAAATATTTCAGATGAGGATGCAAAAATACGGGAGGAAATCCTTGCTTGTTTTGCTGAAGTTGATGCAAATGAAGACTTAACAGTTGCAGAAAAAACTGTTGCAAAACGGAATTGTGAAACAAAAATCAATAATGAGCATAGTGATATGAATAACAATCATCACGATCTTGCTGATGAAAAAGATAGAATTCAAGTGATACAAAAATGTGAAGATTGGTATCCAAGCTACAAAATACTTGATGAAGAACAATGGAAAATCCAAAAGTATACTGATCATGCTGCTGATTGTTTAATGCTTTATAATGATGATGTTTGGGATTATGACGGTAAAGATAGGTTAATTATATTATCTGATAGGCTTTTAGAACTTAAGGAAGAACAATATCAAAGACCAGCTCCTGTTGCAACATCAATTCAAATTCCATCACAATCAAGTATTATTGCACAAGATACACGTTCAGATAAAATGACACAACTTGAGGATAAAGTTGCAGAACTTGAAGAACAGATTCGTAAAAAAGATGCAGTTATCATGGAACAGATGAGAGTTATTACTGATTTAGCAAATATGATAAGAAATGTAATTCTTGGTGCATTCACACCAAGTGATGGTTTATTTTAATTGGTGATGTGAAATAATCCATGTTAAATTAGAAAAAACAAAAGATTTAGATTCTTACAGACAAAGATATCTCAAACAATTAGAAATCTGCATGAGACTAAGCCCAGGTTTTAACAAATCTACAAAAATTTCGATGAAGTAGGAGGTTCTTGAAATGTCTAAAACAATAGATATCCACGACTTGGATTGTAGTCCAAACTGTTGGTGTAAATTGAAAAATAAGGAAAAAGAGGGGTTGGCTGTGAAAATTCAGGATTCTGCTAAAATCCACAGAACCCTGTAGAACATACAGCCTGTATAGTCTGCCCTTGGTAGGTCATCATTCCTAAAAGAATGATAAAGCCAATATCGAGTACATCCAATCTAAATCCCTTCAAGCTAATACCTGATTTTACCCCTTGATAGATTGTTTGTAGTTTCATTATAGAGAAATATTGTTAAATGCTATTTATTGATGTTCAATTGTAATATAGTTTTATGACAGAGTTATTTTATGATTTAATTGGAAAATTATTTTATATTTTTAATTTAATTTTTTTTCTTTTTAAGGGATTTACCGTTGTTCCACAAGAATGAACATAACATGAAAATATTGTTAACTATTTCATTAGAGTCAGTACAAATTGCATAATCATATTGAACATTTTGTGCATCAGAATCTTCCCATACAACATCAGACATGATCATTTGTTTACCTTGTTCAACAATCATTCTTCCCTTTGAACTTAGATTACCAATTCGTGTTTCAGATGCTCCAAATCTTTTAACAAATGGTAGGTGTTTTTTATCAGATAGTTGTGTTAATAAACAAACCTTAGCACCATTTTTCTCACAATGTTTTATTTTTTCTGGAATGTCAGTGTGATACATTTTTGAAAGATCTTGTATTGTAGTTGCAATGTAGACAGTGCTGGTAGCATTTTCTAATAATCGTTCAACTTCGGAATAAATATGATCAGTTCCTTGTGCAATATGAAAACTTGGTAAACTACTTTTGTAGTTTGTTGGGATTGATTCTTTAATTGTTGAAACAAGATAATCCTTTGCATTTCTAATTTTTTCAACTTGTGATTGTTTTGAATCAAGGATATTTTTTAAAACATCTTCTGGTTTATTTGCAATGCAAAGTTTTGGTTTTGAAAATGTAGTTGAAACAATTTTGAGGTGTAACAGCTTATCAATTGTTCTGTAAGCTTTTGTTCTGTCAATGTTAAGTTCTTTTGCTAATGCACTTGCAGTAACAGGTCCCATCCGTAGTAAGTTAAGATAAAGAAGTGCATCTAATTCTTCTAACTCTAATAGTTTTGAAATCTCTGCACCAATTTCCTCTATACTATTAGTAGAAATATTTTTTTCGATGATGTGGTTATCCATTTGTTGTGCCATTTTTTGCCTCTTGACCTTAGTCTAAAAATTGGAAATGAGAAATTAGTATTAAAAACGGATCAATTGTAATAACTCATTATTACAAAAATAGGCATGATTTTTGGTAAATGTAATAATTCTTTAATACAAAGAAAAATGAGAATTCATGATTTAATTATTTAGGATGTTATGAACATGTTCAAAATAGGATTTTTGTAAAAAAATTCATTATTTTTGAGATTTTTTCTTATAGTTGTGTAATAATTTGGTAGAAGAACTTATCAAGTGATGATCATTTCAAAAAAATGTTTAATGTCTAAAATAAAAATAACAATTGTTTTTGGAATAATTTTATTATTTTCAAATGTAACATATGTTTTTACAGCAGAGTTTGAGTTTTCAATGAACGATATTGAATGGTGTAATGAAGTTTATCCTCAATATGAGGTATTAGGACTTGAATGGTTCATTAAAAATTACCATTATTCAATTGAAGCAAGAGTTTGTGGAAGCTTGTATGAAGATCCGTTATGGAATTATCAAGGAGAAGATAGAATGCAAAAGCTTCTAGAGCGAAGCATGTACTACATTGAATTAGAAATTCAAGAAAGTCTTGATGAAGCTAAAAGTGGGGTAAATGATCCTACACCGGCAATTATTCCCTCTTGGATAAAGAGTACTGGTAGTTATTGGGTGGATGGCTTTACATCAGATTTAGAGTTTGTAAACGCTATGCAATTTTTAATTGACGAGGGAATTCTAGTTGTTTCAGCCTCATCATCAAGCCAAAGTGCTGCATCTGAAGTTCCTCCATGGATAAAAACTACTACTGGATATTGGGTTGATAATAAAATAACTGATGATGAATTTATTACAGCAATTCAATGGTTAATTAATAACGGAATTATTCGTGTTTAAAATTTTTTAATTTCAGGAATTTTCCAATTTCCTATATCAAATCCGTCACGACGTAGATATTTTAAAGTGAGTTTGTAAACAAGCTCATCATGATTAACCTGTTCTAAAAGATCACTCCACAAAACTTTTCCTTTATTGTTTATCTGCTGCTGCAATAGAAGATTCATTTTTTCTGCAATTTCTTTACATTGATCAAATGTTTTTCCATTTTTATAAGCTCTAGTTCTTGTATCACAACTATCCATGTTAATACAAATTTTAAAGTGAATTAATAGTATTTAGCCTTGAAATTTTAAAAAAATGTAGAAATTGTAAAGTTTTCAATGCAGGCGTATAATATGATTTAGTAGAAAGATCTATAATCAATGACCTTAGAATCCTGCCTAGATTGATTGATTTCA
>JBHIUX010000062.1:0-1219 GCA_042138065.1 Nitrosopumilaceae archaeon | reverse complement strand
TTCTTTTTAATATAATCTCTACATGTTTTATCAATTAATTTACACGAAGCTTTTGGTTTAACTGATTTTAGACCAAGCTTTTGCGATTCTTTTACAATTTCATAGACTTCTTTTGCTTTATCAGAAATATGTCCCAAGCCAAATGTTCTTGTTGCATCAGAAACATATCCTTTGTATCGAAGGGTTAGATCAACTACAATAAGATCACCATTTGAAAATTTTCTATTTGTCACTTGTGCATGTGGCAATGCACCATTTGGCCCACCTGCAATAATTAATGGGTTTAATGTTGATTTGTAACCTGTATCAAACATTTCTTTACCAATTGCATAAGACATTAAAATTGATTGAAGTTCTGATTCTTTCTGACCTTTTTTTATTTTGTTTGAACAAATTTCAAACATTTCATCAATAATTTTTGAAGCTTTTTTTAGAATCACAATTTCATTTGAATCTTTGATAATTCTTGCATTGTAAAATGGATCTGTTGAGTGTTTTATTCCACGAATAGATTTTTTTAATGATGACATTACAGGGTAATTTTGACAGTCAGTGCAAACTTTTTTTCCTTTAATTTTTTTTGTAAGAGATGAAATCAGTGCAGTTCCTCTTTCGGATGTTATGACATCACAGTTTTTTGATTCTTGTTTTGCTCTTCCAACTTCCAAGTCAGGTGCAATAATTGTTGTTTTTCCATTTTTTTCTAAAATTCCTATTGCTTCTCCCCAAAATCCAGTCATGTAGAACAGGTTTTCAGGCTCAAAAGTTACTAAAGTATCACAATTGATTTTTTTTGCAAATTTCAATAGATTTGAACGACGTTGCTTCACACACAAAATTTTCATTTTCTCAATTTATTTCTGCTGCAAAGTTTGTATACTGGAGCTTTGACTTTGAGAAATAGTGACTGAGCAAACAAAATCATCAAAGAAAAAAGTGGTAGCGTTACTATCTGGAGGATTAGATAGCCAGTTAGCCGTGAAAATGATGCAAAGGCAGGGATTTGATGTGCATGCACTTGCACTTAGAACACCATTTTGTGATTTTGATTGTGGCAAAGGTTGTGGTTTCGATATTGTAAACAGAGCAGAAGCACTAAACGTTCCATTAAAAACAGCATTTCTTGGTGAAGAATACATTGAGATGTTAAAGAATCCAAAGTATGGACGTGGTGCTGGTTTTAATCCATGTATTGATTGTAGAGCAATGATGTTTGATG
>JBHIUX010000061.1:0-6687 GCA_042138065.1 Nitrosopumilaceae archaeon | reverse complement strand
AAACCACTTTCATGGTTCAGGACATTACAGTGGAGCGAGTTTATGAAACATTATTTACAATTGCAAAGTTAGAAGGAGCAAAAACTCAGAACAGAAAGATGGTGCATATTGCTGGTTTACTAAATGACGCAAATCCATTAGAAGCAAGATTTATTCTGAAAATTTTGCTTGGAACATTACGTTTGGGCATTGCAGAAAATACTGTAATGGACGCATTAGCAATAGCATATTCAGGTACAAAAGAAAATCGTGAACCTCTTGAAAAAGCATACAACGTATCCAGTGATTTAGGAAAAGTCGCAGAAGTGATTGCAAAAGAAGGTCTTAAAGGAGTAAAAGCATTTCAAGTTACGGTTTTCAATCCCGTAAGACCTATGCTTGCAGACAGAGTGAAAAGTGAAAAGGAAGCTATTGAAAAAATGGGTGACAAGTTTGCTGCAGAGTACAAACTTGACGGTGAAAGAGCACAACTCCATATGAAAGATGGAAAAGTAAAATTATTTTCAAGAAGTTTAGAGGACATTACTAGTTATTATCCTGACATAGTAGAAAAAATACCACAGTCTCTAAAATCTACAGAATTAATTGTTGAAGCAGAGGTTGTAGCAGTCAATGAAGAATCTGGAGAATTTTTACCATTTCAAGAATTAATGCATAGGAGAAGAAAATACAAAATTGAGAAAGCAGTATCTGAGTATCCTATTACAGTGAATTTTTTTGACATCATGTATGCAGAAGGTAAAAGTTGGCTCGATGAAGAATATGAAAAAAGGAGAAAAATTCTAGAAAAAATTGTTGCAGAAAATGAATTTGCAAAACTTGTACCCATGATAATCGTGCAAAATGAAAACGAAATAGAAGAATTTCTTGAAAATAGTATCAATTCAGGATGTGAGGGATTAATGTTAAAAATGCTAGATGCACCATATAAAGCCGGTTCAAGAGGCAGTAATTGGTTAAAACTAAAACGTGAGTATAGAAATGAGTTAGGTGACAGTTTAGATCTTGTTGTAATAGGAGCTTTCTTTGGAAGGGGAAGACGTACTGGAAGATATGGAACCTTGTTGTTAGCAGCTTATGATTATGATACAGATACTTTCCCAAGTATTTGCAAAGTTGGTACAGGATTTACAGATGAAGATTTAGATCAATTGTATCAATTATTACAAGATAAAGTTACTCTGAAAAAAAATCCTAGAATAAACAGTGAGATGGAAGCTGATGTTTGGTTTGAACCAGAACTAGTTGTAGAAATTGTAGCATCTGAAATTACACTTAGTCCGATTCATAAAACTGCCATGGACATTGTTAGAAAAAACAGTGGTCTTGCATTACGTTTTCCAAAGTTTACTGGAAAAATAAGATTAGAAAAATCTCCAGAGGATGCATCTACTACAGAAGAAGTTATCGCCCTTTACAAAGGACAGAAAAAAGTAGTTCAAGATACAAAGCAGTCTTGAATTTCATGAGTGCTTGTAAAGACAAATGATTTAATTATAGTCACAAAATTAGAAATCTCTGAAATGTACAGTGGGGAGCTCGAGGTCCAAGCAAAGCGAAAAGCAATTGCCGTTTTACAAGATGAGATTAATAGAATTTTAAACGCATCAAGAGAACTGGCCACTTTGCCAGATCTTATGATGAAAAAAGATAAGACAGGAATTAAGAGTGCGCTTGAACATATTGCTACAATTGAGGATGAAGTAGAGAATCTTCGCCGCAAAATTACAAGAGAGGTTGCAGAAGTCGGCGGCCTAATTATGAATAGAGAAAACCTTCTCAATACTGCATATACAATGGATGAAATTGCAGGATACATTACTGGAATCGCCTTTAAGCTTTCAAATGTCAAAGCCACTACTCTAAAAAATTCCAAAATTGACAAAGATCTTACAAAATTAATTGAACTAGTAGTGGATGAGGTTTACAAACTAAATGAAGTGATTCGAAGTTTGAACACAAATACTGGAAGCTCAATTGATCTTGCTCAAGAAACCCAAGCAATTGAAAGAGAGATTGACAAAAAATACCGTGATACAGAAATAAAAATACTAACCGAAGTTACAAACACAAAAGAACTTTTGCTCTTAAAAGATGTTATAGAGGGAATTGAAGAGATGGCAGACAAATGTCAGCGTGTTTCTGATTCTTTCATTTTGTTAGCATTGAGTCTCTAGCTTGAAAAGTGAATTAATAGAAAACAGAATCATCGTTTGGAACATAGAAGATTCAAAAAAACTCTTCAGTCAAGGTTATTATGGAAAGCCAATTGGTATTCCAAAACCAAAACCTGAAGAAATCAACGTACCGTTAATTTTAGATTTAATTGAAGGATTTTACTTGTTTGAAAAGAAAAAAATTTCAATTTACAAAGCAAAAAAGAAAGTAACAAAACAAGAAATAGTAAAGATTTGCAGAAATGAGTATCATGATTTTGATGAAAAGTATCTTGTTTACAAAAATTTTAGAGATAAAGGTTACATTGTGAATCCTGGAATAAAATTTGGTTGTGATTTTGCAGTGTATCAAAAAGGTCCGGGAATAGACCATGCACCATATTTAGTCCAAGTGTATAACAGACGGGATTCTATTGCAACTACAGGAGTAGTTCTTGCAGGGAGATTAGCATCGACGGTAAGAAAACAATTCATTTTGGCAATATCAAATGGAAAAGACAAAGTGGATTATTTAGCTCTAGATTGGTGGAAAGCCTAAATCGACTTTATGTGTCCAGCAATTTTATCATAAATTTGAAACATTTCTTTTGTTATGCCAAAATCAAAATGATTTTTCCATTTTCCATGTATGCGGACTTCGTTTTCAGTAGGCTCAACAAAGATTGTTGCATCATTTACAGATTGCTTTGAAATTAATTCATTTAATTCGGAATCTTGATTTAAAGAATCAGCAATCTTCCCTCCATTCCACTTTACACCTGAAACTTTCTTAAAACGAAAATGTCCTTCTGTGGAAAGGATTGTTCTTGCAGTAAAATCAAGCGGATTGCCAGATTTTCTAACTATAAAATGTGCTTGAAATCTATCTTGAGCACCCCAAGGAGCTAAATTTGGATCTTGCATCTTCTCAACCCTTTTGAATGATTTGAATTACATCTATATTGCAATTTTTTGGTTCAAGACAACCACGATTTGTAATCATTCGAGGAGCTTGGGAAAAGTATCTGCTAAAGAAATCTCCTGATTCAATTTCATCACTTCCAATCTCTTTTGCCTGAGATTCAATGCCAATCTCAGCCAATTTTTCAGAAAATTTCTGTGGTTCAGTCTTTAAAACAAAAGTTTCAGGTTCTGTATCATGCATTACGAATCATAAATTCTACCCACAAATAAAGATATCAAGAATTTTGTTTGCCAATATCAATCCAATTAAATAATACATTAGTTTGAATTTTTTGTCTATGCTAAAGTTTCAAGGAAAAGTCGCTCTAGTAACTGGAAGTGGAACTGGAATTGGCAAGGCAATTTCTGAAAAATTTGTAGAAAATGGAGCCAGTGTGATTATTCTTGGGAGAAGAAAGGAGCCACTAGAAGAGGCAGCAAAAGGACTAGAAGAGATTATTTCCAAAGTGCAAAGCAATGGATTTGTAAAAATTTTCCCCGGAGTAGATGTTAGTGATGAAGTTGCAGTTACCAAAATGTTTGATTCATTAAAAGAATCAAACACCAGCGTAGATATCGTTGTAAATAATGCAGGAGTTTCTGGACCAGTAACTTGTTTTGCAAATTCATCCCTGGATGATTTTAAAAGTACAGTTGCAATTCATCTTACAGGTACTTTTTGGACCTCGGTTCAAGCCTTGCGGGTAATGAAAGAAGGTGCTAAAATTATAACAATTTCTACATTTTTTGCAGAAGAGCGACCATTAGAACAACGTCCTTATCGTTTTAGAGATCCATACACTGCTTCTCAAGGAGCAAAAAACAGATTAGCAGAAGCAATGTCTTGGGAGCTGACCGATAAAGGAATTATTTCTATTGCAACAAATCCTGGACCAGTTCACTCTGATAGAATTTACAAGACGGTTTATCCAAAAGCAGCATCAGAATTTTTGAGAGTTAGTGGTTTTGAAGACCTAAGTCCAGTCGAGGTTGAATCAGTCAATAACGAAATTGTTCCTTTGTTAGGCGAAGATGAAAATGTGATCAAAGATGGAATTGCAAAGGCTGCAGAGAATTTAGCCAAAACAAAAGGTGGCGATGCTCAGAAACACACACAGATATTGACTAATCTTTTAGATAAAATCAAAACCGTTGCTGAAAAAATTCAAAAAAATACTTCGAGAATGATTGCGGATCAACAATTTTTATCACAAGCTCAAGTTGCAAAAACAGTTCTTACTCTATGCGATGATGAACAAGCGAAAATTCTAAACGGCAAAGTAATTCCAGGGGATCGTGTATTTTATCCAGTAAGACCACATATTGCAACAGCAACGCCATCAGTTCACCAGCCAGACTTTAGCTCAAAGGTGGTAGTTTTTGCAATCAATGCCACTGACAAAATAGACTCTGATCGTGTTGAATTTCTAGCACAGAATATTGAAAAAAACGGGGGAAAGGCAGTTTGTTTAATTTCTAATAGTTGCTCAAAAGAAATTCAGGATTCTGTTAGTTCAAAATTTCATTCGCATGTAATTGACCTAAAGAACCCTGAAGAAATTGATAGATGGATTGAAGCAGCAAAAAGCCAGGGAACCATAGCAGCTGTGGTAAACATTACAGGAAATCTCCCTCAGATTCCAAAACTTGTTGAATTATCAAGAAAAGAGTGGGATGATCTCGTTGACAAGTTCATCAACACCCCTGCAACAGTTGTTCAACGAGCACTGAACTATTTTGTTCCAGGTGGAGGGGCAGATCCTAGATTATTCAAAGACAAAACTGGAACCGTTGTGACAATTGGTCCAGACCTACCTGCAGGAAAAGTTACTGGTGTTCAAAGGGCTGCAATTGAGGTATTTCGGGGAGCGTTAAGACCATTTACAACAACTGTGAATCAGGAATTAAGTGACGTTCTTAAATCAAAAGTTAGAGCATTTTTGGTTTTGCCTGGAACCGTGGATGGTAAAGAACCAAAAAATGAAAATATTGTTCAAGCTATAAACTATTTTGTTTCTGAATATTCTCCATCTTCAGGAATTGTTACGTTTTGTGTTGACGAAGAAAGATAAATGAAGAAATTTTCTGATTTGAAAGTAGGAGAAGAGTTTTTTTCTACATGTAGCATTTCTGAAAAGGAATTAGATTCTTATCTTAATTTCTCACGAGTAAAAAATGTGCTTTTAGATAATACATCAAGTGATGACATGCATCTTGTTTCAGGAAGGGCAATTTTATCAAGAATGGAAGGGGAGTTTACAAGACTAAGCCAGATTTATGGAAACTTGTTAGTTTTTGTTGGAACTGACGGGGACTCTGAGTGGAATAACAGGAATACAAGATTTCTAAAACCATTATACGTTGATGATGTGTTAAAAATTAAATTTACAATTTCTGGAAAGGAAGAGGTTGATGATGATTTTGGAAAGATTGAAGTAGATTTTGAAGGAACAAAAGAGAACGGAGATCTTGTTGTTGTTTCAAAAAAAAATCTATACAGAATAAAAAAAGAACCACCTAGAAACTAGAATACATTTTCAATAGAATCTATGAATAATTTTATTGCAGCAGCTATAATCACTATAGAAACTAGAATTTGTAATCCTTTTTCTTTAATTTCAAGCGATAATCTTGCTCCAAGCAAGCCACCAGCAAATGCTCCAATTGCCAACAAGAGCGCCTGGAAATAATCAGGATGGCCTAACATGCTATGCGTTACTAGTCCGGAGAATGATGCAAAAAGCAAAATCAATTGAGACGTGGGTGCTGCATTTTTCATTCCCATTCCCATTGCAACAACCATTAATGGAACAAAGATTATTCCTCCACCTATTCCAAAAAAGCTAGATATGATTCCTGCAAAAAAACTAGCCCCAATTGCTAAAAGCATTACTTGTTTTGATGTGTTAATTTGTTTAGATTCGATTTTTCTTCTCAAAAAAATGTAAGCTGCAGATGAAATCAATACCAATCCAAATAGAATTTTAAAGATTCCTGGAGTCACATCCGAAGAAATGTATGCTCCAAGGATTGTACCAGGTACAGATAACAATCCAAGTTTTAATCCAATTGAATATTCTATTCTTTTCTGCCTTGAATAGGAAATTGTTGATGCTATTGCGTTGCTAAATGCTGCAAAAAGGCTATTGCTTGCAGCAAGTGTGGGTGAAAATCCTGCAAACGTTAACACTGGTACTACGATGATTCCACCGCCCAAACCAATCATAGAGCCCAATACGCCTGCTACAAATCCTAAAGGGATTAACCATAATTCTTCAATCATTGTGAACCTGAAAACAAAACATTCTAGTCTATATAACTAAATTGAAATAATTTCAAGCACAGAATTTTCTGTTATGCCAAATTTTTTAACAAATCCCGAAGTTACTTCAAGAATGTATAATGCTTGTTCATTTTCTGCATTAACACGAGTGCAAGTTTGTATTTCAACTGCTGATTTACATGGTGAAACGTTTTCTTCAATATGAACAATTTTGCCTTCACTGTCAAACCAAATCATATCTAAAGAAAACTGCATGTTTTGCATCCACATTGAATAAGTTCCAGG
>JBHIUX010000060.1:0-6726 GCA_042138065.1 Nitrosopumilaceae archaeon | reverse complement strand
CAGATATTTTTCATGTTGGTCATGTTCATGTTGTAGGTTTTGATATGTATCGAGGAGTTTTGTTAATTAATTCTGGAACTTGGCAAAAACAAACCCCTTTTCAGGCCAGTGTTGGAGTTTTGCCAACTCCTGGTTTAGCTGTATTAGTAAATTTGAAAACGTTCAAGGTTTACTATCAAGATTTCAAATCTGGTAATCAATGAAAAAAATCATTTTTGCCAGTCATGTTTTGTAACTTTTCAATAATACAAAAATCTATTCTAAAATAGATTGGTTACTATAATACTAAGTGAAAAAAACACTTTTTGATATTTCAAACAATGTTTTTTATGAAATTTCTAAATCAAATATTAATGAAATAAATTTTAGAAGCTCAGATAAGATTGAATTTCCAATAATTGAAAAAACTCCAAAATGTAGAGTAACAATACCTAAACCTAAAAAAATTAATCAGAGTTATTACTTTGAGGGATATGTTTTTGAAGATTATGAAAATAATTATGAAACTATATGGAGTTTGTATTTAGCTACTGTTTGTCACATGGCAGTTCATGCCAAAATTTCAGATTATACAAAATATGAAAAATGGATGGAAAGCAAAACATTAGAAAAATGTCAAAAAGTGATTGATTTTGTGGAAGATTTAAGGGTAGAGGAGTATCTCAAAAAGTTTTTTCCTGATGTCTGGAAGAATGTTTCATTAATTAAAAAAGAATTACAGGGCGCTCATGATAAAACAAAATCAAAATATAGTAAAAAATTCCATGATTCAGTTTCTGCTAAAAAATCAAAAAAAGTTCAAGAGTTAAGAAAAAAGTTATCTCAAAACGAAGATGTGAGAATAAAAGAAATTGTTGGTTATCTTGACTTTCTCTACAAAAACCAAGATCTGTTACCGGAAATCAATCTGCCTTATTGTATGCATCGAGATGATGGTTTTATTCATGAACACATACATGGCTTCAAAATAAAACCAAAAGGCAAGTTTGCTAGAACCATTTCTGATTTAGATGATGTTTGGATAAAACAGACACGTAGTGCCAAATCGTTAAGCGATCATCAGGAAATGTCAAAGAATACACATTTCGATGAAGTGGTGGTAGGTAGTGAGGATTTGGGAGAGTTTGTAAGGCTTTCTGATGAAAGTGAGGGAATTTTGAAAAAAATACGTACTACTGCAAGGATAATTACTAATATTATTGACACTCCCTCAACTGAAGACGTTGGATTAGTAAACATGCAATTTGCAATTCAGAGAGAAGCAAGTAAAAATAAAGGAATACAATTTTTTGAGCAGGATTTACCAAGAAAGGAACATGAGAATTGGCTTGTAATCATAGATGCTAGTGCTAGTATGCTACCAAGGTTTGAAAAGATGAAAAAAGCCGCTTTGTTTTTTTCAGAAGCTGCAGAAGAAATCAATCAGGGGGATGGTAAATGGGGGTTGTATGGTTTTAACAATAATTTCTTGGTTGTAAAAGATCATGTTGAGAAATTTGATAATCAAACAAAGGCAAGAATTGGTGGAATTGAAAATAAAGGGTTTTCTCTAATACCAGACGCGATTGATATGGGTGTAAAGATTCTAAATAAAGACAAACAAGCAACTCGTAAACACCTCATACTAATTTCTGATGGCAGGCCTTTTGGTTATGACAATATTGATGAGTGTTTTAAAAAATCATTGAAAAATGCTAAACAAAATAGAATTAATATGATTGGGGTAGGAATTCCAAAAAAACTTTCCAAATATTTTTCTGTTGTCCTTGATGGTGAAAATCCTGAAGAATCAATTGAAAAATTCCTTAGAAATTATACCTCCGTTTTAGAAACGATGAGGTAATTCCTTTTTATCTTAAACTATATCTTCAAGTGTTAGGTCTTTTCTAAAGGTCTCTTTTACTGTTTCAGGAGAAATGGTAAGTTTGTATTTTTTTGTTCTGCCATGGATTCCTTGATGAATGATTCTACCTGAAATTATTCCCGATAGTTCGATTTCACTAAGCATTTGGGTTACTCTTCTTTGTGTGAGCTCCTTTTGTCTAACTGCTTTACAGATATCTTTGTATGCGGAGTAAATTTCACCCGTAGATGAACCTCCCGCTTTCATGACTGCCAAGATGATTAATTTTTCATGAAGTGGATAGGATTCTAATGCTGCGGTCTCCTTATCTTCTTCCATTTTCAGAGAGGCTCGTCTAATGTGCTCCTCGGTGATTTTTTCTAATTGTTCTCTTTCAGCTATTTCTCCAGCTACTCGTAGCAAACCTATTGCTCGTCTTGCATCGCCGTGTTCTCTGCCTGCCATCGCCGCACAAAGGTTTAGAGCCGGTCCCTCAACTGCCCCCTCAACAAAGGCAGATGAAATTCGGTCTTCTAGGATTTTATGGATTTGTTCTACAGTGTAATTTGTGAATACAATTTCCTCCTCTCCAAGGCTACTAATGACTCTGGGGTCAAGTCTTTCTTTGAATGTAAGATCGTTTGAAATTCCGATTAGAGTTAAGGAGCCCTTTTTGAGCCTCTCATTTGAACGGGTTAATTGGTATAGAATATCATTTCCGGTTTTTGAAACTAGGTGAGCTAGAAAGTCAATCTCATCGATAACAAAAACTGTGTTTAATGATTTTTCATCAATTGTGCGAAGTAGCCTTTTGAAGACCTCACTAATTGATAGGCCTGTTGTTGGGAGTTCTTTTTCTGAAAGTCCTAATTGCCTTCCAAAGCTAACAAGCAGGCCATATAGTGTGGTTTCCTCTTTAGAGTTTGTATAAACTAGTTTAATTGGGAAATTGCTTTTTTCTACTCTTTCTTGAATTTTTGATAATACTCTTCTAACTACTAGAGTTTTACCAGTACCTGGTTTTCCATATACAAGAATGTTTGAGGGTCTGAAATGTTTAAGAATTGGAATGAGTGATTGAGTTACCTTTTCTTGTTCTAAGTCACGGTGATAAATGGTGTTTGGTATGAAGTTATGATGAAGGATGGTCCTGTTTTTAATGATTGACTTGCCTGTCACTGCAGCCTCTAACAATTTATCAATTGGGTCTATGGTGGTTACGCTCATTTTTCAGGATCTGAAGGATCCCCACTTATCACTTCAATGGATCCTGTCAACTTTTTTCACAAGGCGGATCGTTTGTGTTTACACCGATCTTCTTTCATAATTCACCTCACACACCTTCATTTCGACTCTTTTTAGGAAATCAATAATAGTAATTGATTGTCGTTTTGTTGTTTTGTTTTTGAAAAAAAAAACTAAAACCAAAACAGTGGAAATATTGGTGTGTGGGTTTGGGCCAATTAACAACCAGTTAACCAAATGTTAAGGATGAATACAAAGAATGAAATTTTGACCCTGGAATTTCTATTCCAAGCGTGAATATGAGAGTTAACAATGTTAATAACAAAAATTCAACCCTACCATTTCCACTCCAGGCACGAAAACTAGAATATGAGAAAGGAAAACCAACACAGGATTTGTTAATATAAAAAAACCACCTAGGCGTGGGCTAGGCAGTCAATATTAACAAACTACCTAGTTAACAATTATCGCCGGATCATTTGAAGTGTTAACCACGGATCCTGAATTCCACAATGGCTAGGAAGAGAATCAGAATCGATATGGAAGATACTGATGGAGCAAAATACGACATTAAATTAGAAGGAAACGTCACGAGGGATAAAGTCCTTAAAATATTCGAAATGATGGACTTGATGAATATTGAACAAGGTCCTGAGGCACCAAATCTGGATTCGGTAGGAGCAAAGATTTGGAATATTGTGGATAAGCACTTCCCGATAGGAAAATTCACCTCTACTGAGATTTTAGAAAAATATGAGGATGAGTATGATGAGCCAATAAAACTAAGTGTAATCTCTACATACTTGGCAAGATTTACCTCAAAAGGTAGGGTGGAACGCTCAAAAACCGGCCGTGAATGGTCTTATCAGACCATCAAATTAACTCAAAAAGAGCCTAAGAAATTCTAGCCTTTCTTACTATCATTGAGTCCTGTTCCAAGACCACTTTAACATAGTCACCTTTTTGCAGATCCATGTACTTTCTGAACTGTTTTGGTATTGAAATCGTGCCTGCAGGGGTGATTTTTACTAGAACTTCTTGCGTATCTGAGGACATAATTGTATAATAATTCAATATTATATTAAATTATTGGAATTAATAATATAATAAATTATTTTAAACTATACTGTTGTGGGGGCCGATGCCACTTTTCCATACTTTTCTTTTCCTTTTTCTGTAATAGAGTAAGTATATGGTTTAGAACTTGTGTTTCTTGTAACATATCCATCCTCAAATAATTTCTTCATCAATCTTGATGTATGCTCTCTACTCCGCCCTAACGTCATTTGGATATCACGTGACGTCATCGGCTTGTCTGTGATTAATCTCAAGACATATTCTGTTGCATTTTGGTAGCCCATATTAGGAGCTCTTGGTGCTTCAATGGGTTTAGTTTCAACAACCTCACGTTTTACCTTTCTTTCAACAGACCTGGCGGGTCTTTCTTCAATCTCTACCTCCTCTGGCATAGATTCTACCAACTTTGTGCTTAATCCTTCCAAATCCATTGCATCCATACGTATTTTCATATCAATTAACTGCCTTTCATAATACTCTAAACGCTCAAGAGCTGCAGGATCACTAACACCATCCTTGAACTTTACATATGGTTTTAGTTTGTTAATTATATACAATACAAACACTCCAACAAAAAACGCAACAACAACTCCAAAAATCACCTCGGGGTCGGGTATCTCTATTAACATCACAACTAGTTTTGTAAATTGTGATTTATCATATTAGAACAACATAATTTCACATTTTACATTAACTAAAACATCATCAACTATCACAAACATTTTGAATCAAAATCACATATCGCAGGTTTGACGAATTAACTTATCAATCACATCTAAAACCTGATCTTCTCTCTCAGGAAAAACATCACTATCTTTAATCACAACAACCTGCTCTGCAAGTCTTGACATCACATCAACATCATCAGGAAGCAAAATACCTAACCCACGAAGCAAAACAATCGAGTAGAACAAGGCCATGAGCTTGTTTCGTGACTGGCTCACCTGTCTATAATATGCTCCTTTTGTTATGTTGAATTTGTTTTGAGATAAATTCCTCTGATTTAGAATAATTTCAATTTGTCTTTCAGTAAATAATGATTTTTTGATAATTTTTCTTATAATGTTGCCAAAATTAGAAGAATCATACTCCGACAAAGCTATACAAATCTGTATACCATAATTCTAATTAAACTTTAAAGTGCAGCCCTCAAACGTCAGTTATGGCAAGCAACCGTGTAGAATCATACTTAAAATCACAATTAAAGAAAAAAAACGCGTTAATTTTTGTACTCATAGACTCTGAAGTTTCTGATGGTTCTAAAGCAGCGGCTCTGGCAAAGAAAGTTGAGAAAATCGGAGCCTCTGCAATATTTGTTGGTGGCTCATCAGCCTCGGATCAAATTGGAATGGCCAAAGTTGTAAACAACATAAAAAAATCAGTTAAAATCCCAACAATCCTTTTTCCGGGAAATGTTACTGGTGTAGTACCAGGCGCAGATGCGATTCTATTTAGCTCACTCTTAAACTCTGAAAACCCTTATTTTATTTCGCAAGCCCAAGCGTTAGGGGCGCCTGCTGTAATGAAGTTTGGTTTAGAACCATTACCTACTGCCTATTTAGTAATAGGCGAAGGAACTTCGGCATGGTTTTTTGGCTCTGCACGAGGAATTCCATTTGATAAACCGAATATTGCTGCAGCCTATTCCCTTGCTGCACAATACCTAGGCATGAGGTTTGTTTATCTTGAAGCAGGCTCCGGTGCAAAATCTAGCGTAAAACCAGAAATGATTAAGACCGTAAGAAAAACTTTCAATGGATTTCTCATTGTGGGTGGGGGGATTAAGGATCCAAAAACCGCAAAAGAAATTGTGAAAGCTGGAGCAGATGCCTTAGTGATTGGAACCTTTTTAGAAAAAGGTGGCAGTCTTAAAAAACTCGAACAAATAGCAAAAGCAATTCAAAGCACTAAGAGATAGATATCATAATGTTTCAGAACGATGCTTTATCCAGAATTAAGGATCTGGAGGTTCCAGATTATTATGTTGACTATTATTCAGGACTTGCAAAAGAAACGTATGACATCTTTGAAAAAGCAGCTGAAGCAAAGTCATCTTTAGTAGACTCTTCTGGAATTATTGAACCAAAGATTGCATTTGATTTAGCAGACCGTGTTGCCAAAATGCATGACATTGACATTGCAGAACCCTTAAGAAAACTACTAAAAACACATGGAAAGGAACTATCTGCACTAATTCTTTCAAAACACATAGCTCTGGGAGAATACACTCAACCAAATTCTACTTTGGAAGAAAGACTAGATCTTGCAGTTCGTGTAGGCCTTGCAATAGTGACAGAGGGTGTTACAATTGCTCCTTTGCAGGGAATATCTGAAGTAAAAATTAAGAAAAACAAAGATGGCTCTGAATATCTTTCTGTGTCAATAGCGGGCCCAATGCGCTCAGCTGGAGGAACAGAATCTGCCGTAACCATGTTAATTGCTGATCACGTTAGAAAAGCAGTTGAGCTTTCAAAATATCAAGCAAATTCCTTTGATGATGAAACAGGAAGATTTGTTGAAGAGCTAAGAATCTATGAAAGAGAGGCAAGCAGCTTTCAATT
>JBHIUX010000059.1:0-6825 GCA_042138065.1 Nitrosopumilaceae archaeon | reverse complement strand
TCTTTTTTGCAAATGCTTTTTTTGCTTTTTCATTCTTTTTCAGGTTTAGAACCTGGCCACATGAAGGACACTTGAACATTGCTTCTAAAGAATCCTCAAAGGTAACCCTTGGACAGTCTTCATTACCACAGTGATAAAATTCAGAGGAATTCTCATAATCTAACCTTTGTTGTAATCTCTCACCAATCTTCTTTTTCTGATTTTCAATAAAATTTTCAACCTCTTCACGTCTTGAACGCCATCTGTAAACAAACCAACCTTTTCTTTCATCCTTGACTCGAATTCCTGTAATCAGTGATTTTCCAAACAAATCATAGAGAACTTTTCTAACCATGTTAATTCTTAATCCAGTAGAGCTTGCAATCTCTTCATCTGTTGCATCTTCTGCTTTCAAAAGGGAACGTGCAACTTTGAGATATTCTTCCCCGCCAATCATTTGGGCAATTTTTACAAAAGGGTCTTCGTACTTGTCAATCAATCTAAATTCCTGACTACCTAGGATTATTAATCCCTTGTCTTGTTCACAACAACATTTTTGCCTTGTTTTGTAGGAATAATCTTTCTTTGTGCATTATCAAAAGGAGCCTGGAATTGTTTTCCTTTCAAAATTCTATCTAATAGAACCGCTAATGCACTAATTTCTGAATGTGGTTGACCCCCAATTGCTACATTATAGTCTGCCCAATCATAAATTTCTCTTGGAACCTTTTCTGCACCTACCACAATTAACAAATCCTGTTCATCTTTTAGATTTGATTCAACATCATTGATGTTTTCACCATACATAGTTAGATGAATAATTTTTGCCGAATCTTTCTTTTGTTTTATGACCTGTTTCCAGTTATCAATAAATGAAATTTCAAAACTACCGCCCCAGGTTCGGTTAATCTTCTCAAGCGTATCTTTTATCTCAGGATTAACCTCATTCATGTAAATTCTAGTTGCTCCAAACGCCCTTGCAACTAGCGCAACATGTGTAGTAACCCTGTCATCTCTTACTAGACGTTGCCCAATTCTTAGAACTTCAATTACCATAGATTTTTTCTAGCTCCTCTTTTAGGGATTTTTTCTTTGTTGTGGGTTTATGTTGTGAATCTATTACATTTTTTATTAATTCTTTAAACTCTTTTGTGTTTTGTCCGGTTTTTGCAGAAACAGAAATCCATTTTTTATTTTCTGCTAATCCCAAATATTCTACCTTTTCTAAAATTTCATTTTTATCTAACAAATCTGCCTTATTCAAGGCATATACAATCCTGTCTTGTTCGACTCCAATCTCATTAAGAGTTTTTTTACAGCTTTTGAACTTCTTTTTTAGATCAAATAATGAATCACTTGCATCAATTACTACAACAACTAAATCAGAATACAGTAATTCTTCTAGAGTAGATTTGAAGGCCTGAATCATATATGCTGGAAGTTTGCTGATAAAGCCTACAGTATCTGAAATTAAAAATGCCTTTTGATTTATTGTTAACCGTCTGACTGTTGTTGAAAGAGTAGTAAATAACTCATCATTTTTTTCACGTTGTTCTCCAGTAAGTTTGTTAAACAGAGTAGTCTTTCCAGCAGAAGTGTATCCTGCAAGTGAAATTGTCTTAAACCCTAAACGTTTTCTTGATTGCCTATGAAGTTCACGTTGTTTTCCAGCTTTTTTTAATTTGGATTTTACAGTCTCCATCCTGTGTTTGATGTCATTATAGTAAACATCAACTTCAAATTTTCCAATTCCTAAAAATCCTGGCTGCTCACCCATTCTAGCTAATCTTACTTTTTCTTTGGCTCTAGACATTTCATAACGCATTTGAGCCAATTTAACCTGCAATTTTGATTCAGAACTGGATGCTCTACTTTCAAAAATTTCTAAGATTAATGCTTCACGGTCTAGAATGTTTCTATGTAACTTTGATGCAAGATTGTAATTTTGACTTGGTTTTAGAATTTCATCATACACAATAACATCTGGTCTAATTTTTTTTGCGTCATCTTCTAATTTTTCTATCATTTCCTCACTAATTCCATATTTTGGTCTCTTGAGAAATTTTTGTTTTATAATTTGAGAAACTTTGTAACCTGCAGAATCACACAAGGCCGTAGCCTCACTTACAGCATCCTCTTTATCATATGTGATTAAAATTGCAGTTTTCATAAGGGTGGTTAACTTGTCTTCTTTAACGCTTTTTCTATATTGATATTGAGCACGATTTCGGCTATATCACTAGCATATTCTGAAATTCTTCGAATATTTTCAACCATTCTTCTAATCCTGAAAACCTCTTCATCATCTTTTAGAGACTTTGTTGAATCAAGAACCTTTTTTTCATATTTTGTAATGTAATATGCCTTTTCAATTGTCTTTTCTGCTTGAATATAATCCTCTTTGAAAAGTGCAAGACATGATTCATCTAAAACTGAAACTGAAAAATCATTCATTTCTTGAATTTTTGCAAGAACTTCTTTTTTTATTCCTTTTTTAAATTCTAAAAGATCTTTTGCAATTAATACTGCATGATCACCTGTTCTTTCAATATTTTTTACCACCAATCTGTAACCCAGACAGTTTCTCGCATTACCCAACCCCATTTCTTTTAACATGTGCTCATTTTGAATTGCAATTTTTAGCTGACGAATAATATAGAATCCAAATCTATCAACTTCATCGTCAGTATTAATTACTTCATCTGCAAGATCAAGATTGGCTTCCTTAACTGCTAAAATAGCATCACTTAGCATTGTCTTTGCCAAATGTATCATTCTTTTAAATGCCCCATCTACTGATAATTCTAGTAAATTTACTAAAACTTGGATTGTAATTCCACCAGTAGAATCTGAAATTATTTCAGAGCCCATAAGCATTCGCTTTACTGCCCCTTTGATTGCAGTTCTTTGAGCAGGTTTTAGCCTACCAGTTTTTGGTTTTACATTGATTGTTTTGTAACCCATAAAGTACAGCGAAATTAGTTTTCTAATAATTGATTTTGGTTCCTCTTCAATATCTATTTCAATTGTTGCATCCTCTTTTTGCGAAATCTTTGCATGAAATTTTGGAGGATAGATTTGCAAAGATGATGAACCTTGTCTTGCAACTCTAATCGGGTCTCCTTGTTTTAGACCCAATTCCTTAATCCATTGTTTTGGTAATGAAACTATGTATGAAGACTTGCCAGTAAACTGAATTTTTCTTGTTTCCTCTAGTTCTTCCATGAACTATGGCAAATTGAGTTATCTATATAGTTTGGCAAAAAAAATATAGTGATTCATTGAACTAATATTTAGTTTAGATAGGTCTATGTATAATGGATAATATTCTCAAACTCCGTCATACAATTGACGCACTGTTTGGAAATGGTTCTTCAAAAAATCTTCCAAAAGACCTTGAAATTACCTTCTCAAAAAAGAATGGTAGAATTAGAAGCGTATACCATGACGGAAATCTCCTTTGCACGCTTAGAATTGATGGAGGATTAGCAATAACTCCTCATTTTGCACAAATGCTTCTAAAAAGTAAAAAATTCAAAGAAAACTGTTTGGAGATAAATTCAGACGCAAAGCCCTTTGTTGAGGATGGAAGGTCGGTTTTTTGCAAGCACGTTGTTTGGTGTGGAAAAAATGTAATGATTTCAGCTGATACACCAGTTTTATTCAAAGGTAAAGTCATTGCTGTGGGCCGTGCAGTTTTGCCCTCAAAAATGATTCTAGAACAAAAACGAGGTGTTGCTGTAAAAGTCAGAGATAGTTTAAAAAGTCATGAAAAGGGAGATGAATTATCATGATGCGTGGTGGAAATCGCCAGATGCGAAGGATGATGGACAAGATGGGATTAGACATGCAAGAAATCCCAAATGTTCAAGAGGTAATAATCAAGACCGACAAAAAAGAAATCATTCTTTCAAAACCACAAGTAACTGAAATGAAAGCAAAAGACAACTCAATTTTTACTGTGACTGCTGACAGCTATGAGGAAAAAGAACTCGAAGTTCCAATTTTCTCAGATGAGGATGTACAATTAGTTTGTCAACAAGCAGGAGTTGATGAAGAAAAAGCAAAAAGTGCACTTGCTGAAGCAAAAGGAGATCTTGCTAGAGCAATTCTCTTACTAACCACTGGTTAGAATAATAAAATATTAAGTCTCAAAAAATATTCTAGTGTGTGAAAGCACTAGTTTATGAAGAATATACTACTGATGATGATTTTGCAAAAATTCTAAAAATCAAGGATATTGATAAACCAAAACCAAAACCCAAAGAAATAATTTTCAAGGTAAAAGCTGCTGCATTAAACTATGATGATATCTGGGGAATGAGAGGAAAACCAATTGAAATTCCAATGCCTCACATTTCTGGAACTGATGCAGCAGGCGAAGTGGTAGAAATCGGTGAAGATGTAAAACACATCAAAGTCGGTGACAGAATTGTTTCACACGGAAATCTTAGTTGCAGAATTTGCAAAGCATGCACAAGCGGACGAGAATACGATTGCAAAAATAGAAAGATTTGGGGATTTCAGACCGGCCCATTATGGGGGGGATATTGTGAGTTTACTCATTTACCTGAAGTTAACGTAGTAAAAATTCCTGAAAATGTAAGCTATGAAGAGGCAGCTGCTGCATCAATGACTCTTTTGACATCTTGGCATATGCTAGTTGGGAGAGCAAAAATTCGCCCAGGACAAACAGTATTGATAATGGGTGGCGGTTCTGGTATGGGAACCTTTGGAATTCAAATTGCAAAATTATACAATTGCGATGTTATTGCGACGGCAGGTCCAGATAAACTAGAGAAATGCAAAGAACTTGGAGCAGATTATGCAGTTGATCATAGAAAAGAGGACTGGCACAAAGAGGTACGAGCAATTTCAAAAGAAATTTCAAAGAAAAAAGGCAAAGATGCAGGAATTGATGTAATTTATGAGCACATTGGAGGAACTCACTGGAATAAGGAATTAACTCTTCTAAAATATGGTGCCACAATTGTTACAACTGGCGCTACAACTGGTTATGACGTTCAAACTGATCTTCGTCATGTATTTTTCAAAGGAACTAACATTCTTGGTTCTACTCAAGGAACTAGAGCAGAATTAGAGCAGGGATTATACTGGATGTCTCAAGGAAAAATCAAGGCAATTATTGATTCGGAATATTCTTTGGATCAAGCAGTTGAAGCTCATACAAAAATGCTAAAAGGAAAAGGTTTGTTTGGAAAAATTTTGATGAAGCCTAACTAAATTTTCAACCCGTAATTGATAAGGGCAAAACAAAATGAGTATAACCCTCTCTTTGAGAAATGTATTTTGCAGAAAGCATATCTCTTTTTCCTCTTTGATTGAAATTTTTTATTTTTAGGCTTGTTTTTTGCTCATCCACAAATTCGAGCTCAAATGATGAGCAAAATTTCAGGTTAAGTAAAGTACTAATTTTTTTGGCAATCTCCATATTGCCATTTCCAATTCTTACAAGTTTTCTTTTTGCACCAAGTTCTGCCAGAATATTGATTACATGCGAAACTAAATCCTCAACAGAATTGTACAAAGAGTTTTCAATTTCTTTCCCACAGAAAAATATTGAGATTCCAATTCTGCTTCCTGGATCCACACCAATAACTAAATCATCTTGTTCAAAACCTAATTCTAGTTTTTGAATAATGATTCCACGAATTATTGTTGGATGTTTTTCAAGAATATCTTCATGAAGAATTGTTTTAGTTGTAAATTTTGGAGTTTCTTTTTTTGTTGTAAGAATTAGATTTCCTTCGTATGTTGAAATCTGTTCAGGTAGAATGGAATCAAATTTTAAATTCAAACTTTTTAATGATTTTGAGAATTTAAAATATGGTCTACCATAAGTAGTCGCAATTCCAATACGGGTATTTTGTAATGGATCGATAATTTTGATGGATTTTTTCTGTGATATAGGTTTATGCCTTCAAAACTGTTGACACGACATGTTTTACAGCATCATCAAAACTTGCATCAATTTTTGATTTAAGTTCAACAAGCTTTCCTTCAGCCTCCTCCGAAATTGATTGAGATTGAGCGTTTGCCTTTTCTCTTGCTGTATTGATAATTACTTCTGCCTCCTTTGTTGCCATCTCTCTTGTTTTTTCCATAATTTTGTCAATCTCAGAATTTGCTTTTTGATTTAGATTCTTTTTCATATCTGCAACCTTTGTGTTTAGGGAATCAATTTTCTCTTCAAGTTCATTTAATGCCTTCATTATGTTTGAGACACTTGATGGTTGCAAACTTGCCATTTCAGATTAAAACCTCCCAACCCAATAATTAAATCATTCAGAAGTAAACAATTCATCATTAAAATTTTAGAAAATTTTTGTGATTATCAGAAATTTTTTGAAAAAAATTTTTAAACAACTATATTGGTTCGATGGATTCTTTCAAAAAAAACGATTTTCGCAAAATTCATTTATTTTTATATATATTTTCAAGGGAATTTTCATATAATGTTTCTTTATAAACCTAGATCGATATGAGTTTTTGAAGAAATTGGACAAAACTTTATAGAAATTTTAGATCCATCCTTATATAGATAAGAATTCTATACATTGTTAGGGATATAGGCATGACATGTAAAGGAATTTGCATTAGATATAAGGCTCAAAAGCCAGTCGGTACTGGAAGATACGCTTCTGGACAAAGACGATGTCAAATATGTGAAATCTTCATCAAATGGGAAGGATTCTGGTGTCCATGTTGTGGATACAGATTAAGAACCAAACCACGAAACTTGAAGTACAAAGCAAAACTCAGAGCAAGAGTTGAAGCTGACTCCAAGGAAGCTGAAGCAATAGCAATAAAAGCATAAGATTTGTC
>JBHIUX010000058.1:0-6937 GCA_042138065.1 Nitrosopumilaceae archaeon | reverse complement strand
ATGGTAGTAGCTCTACTAGTTCCAGTCTAGACTGATAGCCCCATTCCAAGGCATACAAGATCCGCCACGTTGACGAGGAAGCGTGGATGCTCCAACTTAGGATTGCTCCCTCCCGGACCTCATCCCTTTCGATGGTTCGGTCATAGAAGTTATCCCTTCGGATAATTCCAGTCCTGCAACCACCCGCCTCGGCGTGATTTCATTTCCGCACACCAAGTGGGAATTACCTTTCTAGAGATTTACCCAGTAGTTACTGATCTCTGCTTATAGCCGGTTTCAGAACAGGGCACGGCTAGCACCCTAATCCTCCCTACTACCAATTTTGTTACAAAATAATGTTATATTTGCATTCGCTATTGATTCTCTTTTAATTTTAAAACCATTTTACAAACAGAACATATTTCTCCTGTACATTTATTTCCACAATTTTTACAAGAATTTGTTTCTTTGAAGCTTTCAGTTTTAAGATTTTGAGATATTCTTAGTACAGAATTATACAAATTATTTTTTATTCCAACATGTTGATCTTCTAAAGAATTTAAAAATTCACGAATTTCTGTCCTGATACCTTCATTCATGTGAGGACATGGTTCAGATTGAAAAGGAATTTCATTTGTGAATGCATAAAATACAATTTCTGACTCATAAATTTCACAAAACGGCTTTATTTTTCTCAAACTCTTATCAGAAGTATCCGGATCCATCCATCCTATTTTTGTGGTGTCTCCAGACATCAAATTGATAAGAAATGTTTGAAGAGTATCATCTAAGTTGTGAGCAGTCGCAATAACATTTGCATCAATCTCTCTTGCTGCATGATCAATTGCTCTCCTTCTTAAGGTCCCACATATAGAACATGAACTTGTTTTTTCATTTTCTCTTATATGAATAGCCTCATCTATTGTAAGATCAAATAATTCTTTATAAGAAAAAGTCTTGAATTCAAGTTGCAACTTAGAACAAAAATTCTTCACAATTTCTAAAGCCTCATTTCTATATCCTGGTATTCCCTCATCTATTGTAATTACTTTAATTTGAAAATTATGTGTTTTTGACATTTTATCGAGAATATGTAATAATGTGAGAGAATCTTTTCCCCCTGAAACTGCCACACAAACAATATCTTTATTTTTAATCATTTTATATTTTGAAATTGTTTTTGCCGTTTTTCTTAAAATTGAAGTTGAAAAGCATTCAGAACATAAATTTTCACCAGAATATTTTCTAGAAAATGCAACTTGGTTCTTACATTTATCACATTTCATTTTAGATTGTAAACCATCCAGATTTCATATATGATAATGCTATGTTCAGGCCAAATAATGTAAAAGTAAAAGCATAGATGCCCCACATAATTCCATTTACAGCCTTATCAGAAATTTTTTTATCAATTATACTGTGAATAAATTTTCCACCATCAAGAATTGGTAATGGGAGCATATTGATTATTCCGATAAAAAACGAGATCATCCATAACCAAAGTAAAAACATTGAAAGTTGGGGATTGTTCCACTCTATGAAATTGTATTTTGGTTCAAAAGGAGGAGCAGTATCTCTCATAATTCCAATCAAAGCTCGTTCAGGATCATCTGGTGATGACATTATTTCAACAGGAAATTGTAATTCTTGTCCATCACGTAGTACTGTTACTGAAGCAGTATCTCCTGGACTCAAATTTGCTTTTTCAAAATCTATCGCAGAAACAATTTCGACATCATTAATTTTTGTGATAATATCATTAGATACTAACCCTGCCTTCTCAGCACCAAAACCCTCCATTACATCAATAATCATTACCCCTTCTGAAAATTCGTAAAATGTACTAACAATGGGTTCCGGTAAAACTACTGCAAAAAGAGGATTTGTTAGTAGAATCAAGCCCAAAGCAAATGAGAAAGCAACGTTAGATGTTGCACCCGCACCGATAACTCTCAATTTTGAGATTTTTTTTGCATTGTTAAATTCTTCTTCATCAGGTTCTACAAATCCTGCAAACATTGCAATAAAAATAGCAAAACCGCCAGTTTTGATTTTAATTTTTTCAAGTGTTGCAACAATTCCATGTGCTCCCTCATGCATTACTAACACAATTGGAATTGATAATAGAAAATACATTATTGCTGATGCAGAAGTTAATGTTACTCCTGGAATCAAGACTGTTAATTCAGCAAATTCTGTCGGTTCAACAAAAAATGTCGAGATATTATTTAGCAAAAACCAAAAAGCAAAACCCATCATTGCAAAACCTGCTATTACACTGACATCAGCAAATACTCTGATCCCTCTTTTTGTTCTAGATAATACCTTTGTTAAGACTGACTGGACTCCTTGATTTTTATAAACTAGACTATACGCCTTTATTTCAAATCCACGATTATCTAGTTTTAGGCCTTTAGCAATTATTAGAATAATTACCCATGCCATAAGTACGTAAATAATTGCATTTTGTGTGATAAAATCAAGTTCCAAAGTAATTGCTACTTTTTTTAATCACGTAAATTTATCAGTTACTGTGAATCCGGTGATAATTGTATCTACATATCCAAACAAAAAATCAGTAAACAAAATTGCTAATCAATTAGTCAAGACTAAATTGGCAGCATGCGTAAACATTAGTAAAATATCATCAGTTTACACTTGGAAAGGAAAAGTTGAAAATACATCAGAATATCTTGCACTTTTTAAAACTATTCAAAAAAACAAGAAAAAATTAAAAGAAAAAATCAAATCTACTCATCCTTATGATGTCCCAGAGATTGCAGAAATAAATGTAAATTCAATCAACAAACCATATCTAAAATGGCTTGTAGATTCAACACTCTAAGCATTAATGGGAAATCGTAATAAAGAAACAATTCCTCCCAAACCTGAAACTCTCAAACCTAGATCTGTAGTCGAGTCAACACTGAAAACTTTTGAACCTTTACTTTCAACATCATTTAAGAATTCAATAACTTCTTCCTCATCAAGAGTTTGGATAACTTTATCCGAAAAAACTACAGATTCTATTGCACCAAATTGATTTGCTTTTTGTGTTTCTTCAAAACCCATAGTGAATTTTCTACTCTTTTGATTAGCTCTGAGCATAATTTCATCAATTATGGATGAAACAGTAGCCAGTTTACTTTCAGACATTATTTCCTTCATTATGGCAGATTTTGTGAATGTGTAAATTCCATCTTCTCCTCCAGAATCTATTCCTTCAACTAATTCAAACTTGTGATTTTTTGAAATGGGTGACTTTAGAAAGTAATTTCCAAACTTCTTCTTTGTTTCACCAGGACCAAAAAATATCAAGACATCATTTTCTTTAATTGATGAAGAAATTGCATTTAGTACCTGTTCAAAAAATTTTTCAATATTGAAACTAGTTTTATATCGCTTCCCACTAGAACCAGAATAAATATTTGGCATGATTTGCAAATGCGTTCCTTTTAATCTTCCAATACCGCAATCTGTTGTATCTAATGCAACTAATAAAAAACCAAATTTCTGATTTTTAGAATGTATTAATTTTTTTTCTATTTGAGTCCATTTTTTTTTGAAAATGGTAATTGCATCATTAATTTTTACTACAAAGGAATGATGTGAACCATGAGGTACTGATTCATTTGTTGATTCTACAATAATGCCACCTATTCTTAATCTATCTAAGACATTATCTAATGATGGTTTTTCAACATCCAAACTAATTCTAATTCTTATCCGTTCCCCCTTGTCTGGTCTTGAAAATTCTTTATCAAGTTTAATCACCCTGGTTGTGTCCCCAACAACTCGATCACCTTTTTTGATAATTCTGCGTAATGTTAGCAAATCATCTGAATCCTCAGGAATAACTGAAACAGAATTATCATCGATTACTTTTGAAATCATACAAACACCTACAATTTACAATAATAAAAAAGAAAGAACTAGTTTGTTAACTCATTAACTTTGGAATCATCTTCTTTGGTCTTTTTGCGTACGTAATTTTCTACCCAATCAAGAGTAATTACTCCTGCTTCAGCCAAATTGACAAGAGAGTTTGATGATGCTTCACCAGTAACTTTACCATTATTTCGTCTTATCTGTCGCCATTTTAATGAAGTATTTCCACTTTTTGAGTTATAGATAATTCCCAAAACATCTCGAGCATTAACAAAAGTAATATCTCGAATTTTTTTCAAAGTTACCTTGTCAGCCGCTTCAACATAGATTGAACCTAAATCTTCTTCTCGCTCCGGAAAGACTTCAAAATCTTCAAGATAGCTTTTTGGAGCAAATGAGCTACAAGTGCTTGCAATTGTAAATCTTCTAAAACTCTCTAATGATGCTGGGGTATCTATCTTAACCATATCCTACTCAAGTAGGATTTGCCATTTATCAAGCTTCTTGAAAGACTCAATTAGGATTTTAGTTCTTTATTTCATGCAGGCTGTGATGAACGTATCCCATTGATTGATGATATGGATCTTGAGTTCTGAGCCTGTGCCTTAGAATTTTTAAGGCTGAAAAAATTTTCAAATTTATGAAATCATTAACAGAATACCTTACCTTTAACACAAAAACAAGAAGAGCATTTGTCAATATCACTCCACAAGTTGAAAAATTAGTAAAGAAAAGTAAGGTGAATGAAGGTTTTTGTCTAGTTAATGCAATGCATATCACTGCAAGCGTTTTCATTAATGATAATGAAAGTGGTTTGCATAAAGATTATGAAAAATGGTTAGAAGGTTTAGCTCCACATGCACCAATTGATCAATATGATCACAATAAAACAGGAGAAGACAATGCTGACGCACATCTAAAACGCCAAGTCATGGGAAGAGAAGTTGTTGTTGCTATAACTAACGGTGAACTTGACTTTGGACCATGGGAGCAAATTTTTTATGGTGAATTTGATGGAAGACGATCAAAAAAAGTTCTAGTAAAAATAATTGGCGAATAAATCATTTAACCAAAGTCTGCATCTCTTTTCTGACTTTGTTGTTCGTTTGCTCTTGCAGAATTTCTAAATTCATCATCATGATTCTGAGGACCATGACCACATTTCATACAACCTATTTTGAAACCATTTGGATTCTTTTCATAAATCTCACATCCACAAAAACAAGCCATTTTTCTTAACCTTCCTTTGGTTCTTGTTTTTTACAACATTCCCCTTTAGGAATTTCATTGTCATGGGGACATTTTCTTGGATGATTTAACATAGTACATAATGCATCAGTAAATTGTTTGTTCATATGGTGTTCTACTCCGCAAACCATTTCTTCATCAACTTCAATTTTTAGAGCACTATCCATCAAAACTTCTAAGAGTCTACTATTTCTCATCATACTGGCACCAATTCTTTCTCCATCCTCAGTAAGTGTAACTCCAGCCTTGTTGTAATTTACTAGTTTTTGCTCGTTGAGTTTTTTTAACATCTGGACCACACTTGGTTGTCTAACGTTTAGCATTTTTGCAATTGTACTAATTTTTACATCGTCTCCTTTTTCTTTAATATGCCAAATTGCCTTTAGATACATCTCTACATGCTCGGCTTCAGCAGTTCCAACAAAAAGTACTTCCTGATCTAATGAATCCATATTATGATTTCTTTGAGTCTTTTAATAAATTTTCAAAATATGCTCTGGCAAAACCAGCCAGACCCGCATGATCTGCCCAAATTGCTACTGTTTCTGAAGCATCACCTGTTCCAATTTCTGGACCTAAAAGTATCACAACATATCGTTTATCTGAAATAATGCCTCCTCCAAACATTCCCTCTCTAACTTTTACAGTCGCAACTCTTGAAACTGCTTTGAGAGATTCTTTACTCATTTTATCTGATGTTAAAACAGTTACCTCTACTCCTTTATCATGAAGTAATCTTAGTTTTGGTAATGCTTGTTTGACTAGCCCTTCACTTGCTTCTGGTAACGCTATTAGAACTTCGTTCCTACAAGTTTCTACCATTTCTAAAATCTTTGCTGCGATGTTTACTGTACCTGATAATACCCATATGTCGGGCTTTTCACTTGTGCCACTTTTTTCATAAAGTGGAACAAGCTCGTTTAAGATAACATTTTGATTCTCTTTAAATTCTGCTTCCATCTTTTGTTTGGTTGTTTCAATACCTGTTGCAGGGGATTTTGCAAAATATTTTGTTGGTCTTGAATCATCAGAGCCAATCCAACCTTTTTCTTCTAAAGTTCCTAACACTTCGTAAATTTTTGAATAAGGAACTCCTGATTTCTGACTAAGATCTGATGCTGTTAACTCTCCTGCTTTTAGCAATGAAGAAAATGTTCTAATTTCATAACTAGTTAACCCAATCTTTTCTAACGCCTTTCTACTCTTATCTGAAATACTCATGCGATCTAAATCGATCAGTTTTGATATTTAAATCAGATACGCACACATTCCGAAATTCCCCACGGGGCAGAGTATGAAATCCATTAAATACTATTTTGGAAAATCGCCAATTGATAGGTATGGCGCTAATTCAGATTGCTAATCAATCTACTAAAAATCTAGGCAAGAAATCTACTATTAGGTTCACCCAAAGCATATGCCCAGACTGTAACATGATTCTGGATGCTGAGGTTTTTGAGAGAGACGGCAAAGTCTTCATGACAAAAACATGTCCAACTCACGGTGAATGTGAAGAGCTTTACTTTGGTTCTTATGAAATGTATAACAAATTCAGCACTTACTGGCAAGACGGCAAAGGCGCTCATGCTCCTAATGTTATGATTGAGAAATGTTCATGTCCAAATAACTGTGGACTTTGTTCTAACCACCTATCTCACAGTGGACTAGCAAACATGATTGTTACAAACAGATGTGATCTTACATGTTGGTATTGCTTTTTTTATGTGAAGAAGGGTCTCGAAGGCGCTTACATGTATGAGCCTTCTCAGGATCAAGTTAGAGCAATGATGAAGACTCTGAGAGCAGAAAGACCAATTCCAGG
>JBHIUX010000057.1:0-6979 GCA_042138065.1 Nitrosopumilaceae archaeon | reverse complement strand
TGGGCTCGTTGCATAGCATGGATAGTGCGAACGCTTGCGGAGCGTTAGGTCGGGGGTTCGAATCCCTTCGGGCCCGCTTTTGACTATAATGCAACGTTTTGATTCATCAAAGTTAACCTAATCCAATAAATCCAATATGTGGCTCATCAGCTTATTGGGTGAAAACGAAGACAAACCAAAAACATTACGAGAAGAAATTCTTGATAAATTCAGTGCTTTGATTACTGCCGCATTCGGTTTAGTTGCGGCGCTAGCATGGAATGAAGCAATAAAAGCAATCTTTAAGGAAGTTTTTGGTACGGCAGAATCAACTGTACCGTTAATAATCTATGCATCAACAGTTACAATCATTGCAGTTATTCTCACATTTATCATTGCCAAGGGCATATCAAAAGCTAAACGTGAATAGTACTGTATTAGGCTAAAAATCGGGCACTTGACCTCCTCAAAGTAGTAATTTTCTTTTTGAACAAACTACTCCTCATATTATTCTGTAGCCATGCTTAACTATGGTAGTTACCGTACACATGGTAAATAAAATCAGAAGTGAGTTAGAAGAAAAACCCATAGTCAGTTCAGCAAAGAGACAAAAAATAACCGAAAATTAGCACCAATGAAAACATCTTTCATTAAAATAGGAAATCGCTCTAATTCAATTCCAAAATCCACAGGTATAGAAAAAATATGAAAAGTATCTACGAATCCCTAATTGTATTTGCAGTGTTTACTGGTGTTTTACTCCCTGTTAGGTTATTTTTTGTAATGTATGTTTCAGATAATTGGTTTGGTTCTTTTGGAGTTATTTCTGCAATCTCAATCGGATTGATAATTCTTACTAAAAAACAAAAGTTGGGAGAATTTGGCAGAATGTTTGATAGACAAATGAACAAATTCATGACAGGAAAACGTGGAAAATTCTTTTTTGCAGAAGCAATCATATTTCTTTTCATTCTTGGTGGAATGATTTTTGCTGTAGAGCAAGGCAATTCTACCTACTTGGATTTAAAAAATCAGTTATTGGAAGAACATCCAGAATTTACTGACGCTGATAAAATTCTAGAGAAATCAGAGGTGTTAGAGTTTCAAGATTACCTCCTTGGCTTTGTCTTAATGTTTGCATCATTTTTTGTGGCTTTTCCAGTATTTAGTGCCGTTTTTGCAGTGATAAATGATGCTTCTCATGGTTGGTTCCTTCATTTTTACACTGTAGCATTTGTAGAGTATATTGAATTATTTAGCATCTTAGTCCTCTACAAACTAAGTTTCAATAAGAAAAACAAAAAAATTTCTAAGCAAACAAGCTCTTCAAATTAAAAAGTCATTAATATCCCTGACATTTTTCTTATTTCGTGACAGTAATCGTTACCAAGATGCCAGGTGGTATTAGCCAACTATTCAATCCAGATACTGGAAGAATAACATACAAATGCAAAAAAGATTCTGCGTTTTTGATAATTGAAGCGTTTGGCGGCATTGTTAAGTTTAATAAAAAAGGAGCTAAGGCAATTGTTTCTGGCCCTTCTATTTCGTCTGAAGATTGTCAAATCATTAAAGAAAATGATCCTCAATACAAGGATGCATTAAAAGCATGTTTACAGGCACAAAAAAGTGAAAATCAGGAAATAATTTCAAATCTACAGAATGAAAATTCTGTTCTAGATGAGCAATTATCAAAAAACTAGGTTGAAAAAATGACTACAAATTCTTTAAGAAAAGATCACGACTTGATTGAAAAGGTTCTCAAATCAATGCAGACAACAATTCAACTTCTCAATAAAGGTAAACAAATCCCTGAATCAATATTGATGCCTGTAGTAGATTTTTCAAAGAATTTTACAAATGTGTGTCATCATGGAAAAGAAGAAGGTTCTTTGTTTCCAGCATTAGAAAAAGCAGGAATGCCTAGAGAAGGAGGACCGATTGCAATGATGTTAATGGAGCATGAAATTACACAAAAAATCGCAAACCAAATCGTAGAGTCTGCAAAAAAATATCTTGATTCTGGTGATTCATCACAACTGATTTCTGATATGACAGAATACGTTGAGCATGTTTCTCAGCATCTATGGAAAGAAAATAATCGCTTGTTTATGATGGCAGATATGCATCTAATGGGTCATTCAGACAAAATTGAAGAAGAATTAAACAAAATTGAAGACTCCAAATTACAAGAGATTGGAAACAATCGAGAATTTTATGAAAAACTAGCTGAAGATCTTAATCAAAAAACAGAAGCAATGTAATAACTAAGAAAAGTTGCTACATGTAAAGAAAAACACATGCCTAACAGTACTGGTTTTTGAACCAACAATTTTCAATCAAAACCCACAGAAACCGCTAGAGCATACAGCTTGAATTGTTTGCCCTTGATAAGTCATCATTCCAAGAAGAATAATGAAACCTATGTCTAGAATATCTAATCTAAAACCTCTAATGGAAAATCCTGATTTTAGACTCTTACAAATTGTTTCAAGTTTCAATAGTAGTGATTGATAATTTTGTTATATAGTAAAGAATGTGAAGCTATTCTGAAAATACACATAATTCCAGAGGGAATTGTAACAAATTTTTAAGACATTTTCAAATTAATTTATTTTAACATTACCTGCGCTTCAAAATTTTTCTGATTATGATTTTATGGCAAACCTTCATGAAATTTTGAACATTTGCAGCCTTCCACAAGACATTTGCCTTTTCCCTCAAAATGAGCGGCTTGATAATGATAACAGCCCTCTCTCACATTATAGCATTTCACAATTCTTGTATAACTTGTTCCTTAATGGATTTTTTCTAGTTCTTTTTTCTAGTGGGGTCATGAATCTCACCAATATGTTTGGCAAGATCTATGACTTCTCTTCCAAATTCTTTTCCACAATAAGAACAGTAAAAATCAAATTTTTCTCCCATATCAAATCTGTTTTTTTATTTTTTAAAAAATTTTCTATATTCAACAGAAAACTAAATACCACCAACCAAAACAAAGGCGTTTAATGTCAAAAATAAAGACGATCGCTATCTGGATTGCAATAATTGGTGGTGGGATAGGGTTTTTCTTTCTTTATGGTATATTGGCAGATTTGATGAGATAAAATTAACGTTCGATGAGTTTAATTGAAATTTCAATTTTATCAAAAGAATGGTAAAAATTTCTGATGAAATAAAGAATTTTCTTGAACGTCAAAAATTAGGATTTGTAGCAACTGTTTCTCCAGATAACACCCCAAATGTTTCTCCCAAAGGAACTATTTTTGCATGGGGCGATGAAAAATTAATTTTTGCAGACATAAAGTCTCCTCAAACTATCTCAAATTTACAAAAAAATTCTTCTATTGAAATCAATGTCATTGACCCTATTTTGAGAAAAGGATATCGTTTCAAAGGAAAAGGACTAATTCTAAAAGACACTGAAGAATTTTCTAAAATTTTAAAATTTTATGAGGAAAAAGGAACAAAGAGTAAAATTAATTCAGCTGTAGTGGTAGATGTAGAAACTTTGTCCGAAGTAACATCTCCTCTCTACGATTTGGGTTTTTCAGAAGAAGAAATTAAAGAAAAATGGAAAAAATATTATCTCTCATTTTAATTTTCTTTTTCATTTAGATTTTTTTCCATCTCGATGCTCTTTTCTCTCTTTTTCTAAAATTTGCTTAACTGTTGCAAGTTCAGTTTCCGCCATCTTTAGTTTATTTTTCATCGAAGCAATTGCTGCACTTGCGGCTTCTATTACATGCTTTGACTCTTTTTCGTCATCTGGATTTTTTTCTTTAACATGTGATTTTTCTTGTTCTAGTTTTATTTCATTCATAAGATTTTTTTTGTTAATTTCAATACTACCAAGCTCTTTTTCGGATTTTTTTAATAATGATTGAACTTCTATCAATTTTGATTCAGATTTATGTTGCTCATTTTTTACTGCATCAAGCTCTACTTTACTTTTTTTAATTTGAGTTTGTATGTCATCTAACTCCTCTCTTTCTTTTTTTATTTTCTTTTCAATTTCTGCTGAATCTTTTAATTGTGCTGGAGTTGCACTTTTTGGAGAATTAGAACTGGACATTGATCGTAATGAACTTAATTCCTTGTTTTTTGTAATAAGATCCTTTTTTACATGAATGAGTTTTTCTACAGCAAGATCATATTCGTGCTTTACATCTGCCAATTTTGTAGAAATTGATTCAAGATGTTGTTTTTTTGATTCAATTTCATTTTCTAATTCTTCTAATTTATTTTCTGATTGTTGATGGTCACCTTGTTCTTCGTGAAATTGCTCGACTTCAAGTTTTACCTCCTCATTTTTTTTGAATTCTTCTGAGGATTTTTCTTCTTTAGGTTTATCTCGTTTAAACCAGTTCAAGCCTTTCTACCTCTCACAAAATGTAGGTAAAAACCTAGGCCTCCTATTAAAAATCCCGAAATGATTGCAATTGCCCCCAATTCTGGATCATCACTAAGAAATGTTGGCGCCATTACAAATAGCAAAGCCCCAAAAATAATTAGAAAAAACGCTCCACCTCTTTTTGGTTTATTGTGTTCATCATGGGCCATAATGACATCAATTAATGTAGCTTGAAAGCGTCTCTGCAACCTTTTTCCTTCCAATATCAAGAATAAATGGTCCAATTTTTGGACCTCTATTTGAACCAAGTATTATTTGGTATAACGTTTTAAAGAATTCTTTTGGCGGAATCTCATTTGATTTTGCAATTTGATAAATAGCATTTTGTAAATCTTCAGGTTCTTTATCATCTGCAAGTACTTGAGATAATTCACCTAATGCTTTTTTTGTAGTATCATCAATTTGCACTTCAATTTTCTCGCCTTGGCCAAAGTCATCAGCATAGTTTCCTGCCAGTATGATCAACTCTTTAATTTCCTGGGATTCATTTTTTATTGCGCCATAATCAATTAGCTTTTTCATCACACGTTCGCTTCTATTCTCTTTGAATATGTTACCAAGCTCAATTAACAATCTGTAACTTACATGTGTGCCAGGATTTTTTGGAGGGTTTAACAAGTTTACATATTCGTAGAGTCCTTTTGATTTTGTTTCTTTTGCTTTATTGTCGAATTTTGTCTTTCCAAAATAAATATTCTCTAATTCATTATATTCATCCATCAACGATGGTATATCCTCAAATCCTAATTCGCGTGCCCCTGTGATTCTTTTGTAAAGTAATAACAAAATTGATTTTGGCGTACCATACTTTAACCATTTTTGTGAAGTTACCACATTTCCTAATGATTTAGAAATCTTTTTTCCTCCCTTGTCTAAGAACATTTCATATTTTACATGGTGTGGATGAGGGTAGTTGAGGACCTCGTTTGCAACCCAATCATTAATCTTGACAGAATCCATGATATCCTTTCCATATGCTTCAAACCGCACATCAAATGCCTGCCATCTGGCTGCAAATTCCACCTTCCAGGCTAATTTTCCGTGTCCTTTTGTAATGTCTGATATTCCTTCATGACTGCAACCCTTTACCACATTTGAGCCAACTGTTGCATCCTTGCATCGATATTTTACCTTCTTTTCGTTTGGAATGTACTCATAAGATTCTGTAGTGTATAATTTATCACAATTTTCACAAACTGGGAAATATGGTAATACATTTTGAAATTTTTCTTGACCTGAAAACTCTGCAATTTTATCCCCGATCTTTGAACTGTTTTCAAGAATTGTATGAATTTGTTCCGTCAAGATTCCTTTTTCGTAAGTGTCTTTTGCCCTTCTAAAATCATATTCTATACCTAAGTCATCTAGACCTTCTAGCAAAAGACTACTCATATGCATACCGTAAGAATCATGGCAATCAAAAGGATCTGGAATTGAAGAAACACGTTTTCCTAAATGTTCATTTAATGAATCTGGAAACCCCTCAGGAATCTTTCTTAATCCATCAAAATCATCAGAATATGCAATGAGCTCTGATTTGTAACCAAAATTTTCTAGTGCTAGCTTTACTCCAAAAGCACGAACAGCATCGCCTAAACTTCCAATATGTGGAACCCCTGATGCACCTAAGCCACTTTCAACACGAAGGAGATCCATTTTTCTCCCAATGGTTTTCTCTCTTTCAATTAGCTCAAATGCAAGCTTATCGATCCATGTTCCTTTTCCAATTACATTTTGTTCAGACATTCTGATACCCTAGGCAAGTTTTTTTGCCATATAAGGACCATCCAAAGAATAACCCAATTTACTGTAATACTCTCTTGTTCCTACAGCACTAATTATCAAAAGTTTGTTGACACCAAATTCTTCTTTTGAAATTTTTTCTGCTTCATTGATCAATTTTTTTCCTAATCCTAAATGTTGAATTCCAGATTCACTTCTTTCACCTAGTTTCTGTAATTGGCCATAAACATGCAATTCTCGTACGATGCATGTCTTATCGGTAACTTCTTTTCTATGAGCATTTGATCTTGGATGTCTTAGCCTCAAAAATCCATAGATTGAATCATCAGCATCATCAAAGGAAAGAAAAACTTCTTTTCCTCCAGATGAATCATAATCTTCTCTGTTTAATTTTAAATCAGAATCAAGTGCTTTTTTTGATAATCCTGCCTCTCTACATCTAATACACTTGCAGGAAATACCTTCGTTTTCCAAATTTTTGTGAACAATTTGACGAAGATTTCCAGATTTTGGACCTGCCACAATTTCTGAAGTAGAAATTTCTCTTTGAACTCTCATAATTCTAACCCACTTAGGAACCATCTTTTTCATTTCTGTTAGAACTTTGACCATATCCTCAAAAGAATATGGTGTATATTTTCCAGCTTTAAAATCATCATACAGTGGAGTGTTTTCTAAAACCAATGATGGATAAATCTTCAACATATCTGGTTTTAATCTTTCATCGTTAAACAGCATTTTAAAATCGTTAATATCTTCTGCTGGCGACATTGTTGGAAGACCTGGCATCATATGTGCAACAATTTTGTAACCTGCATCTTTTGAAATTTGAAAAGATTC
>JBHIUX010000056.1:0-7052 GCA_042138065.1 Nitrosopumilaceae archaeon | reverse complement strand
GTTGTTTATCACAATTCCTTATTGTTTTTGGAACTAGATCATCAGTTTCAACATAGCAGGTGCCTTCATCATTTTTTATTATTACAACTTCTTCAAAAACATCTTCTCTAATTAAATTCCAAAATGGAAACACCAGTGTTGAAAGTACTAATCCAGCAAGAATTATTGCTCCACCAAAGATTGCGCCATATTTTTGAGAGTCGGTTAGCTCCATGTCACCACATTCCGCCATCTGCACCACCGCCTTTGGGGTCCAGTTTTTTTTCAGGAACGTTTCCATGTGCCTTTTTCATGTGTCTTTTTAGGCGTTCTGGATCATGTAGTTCAAGACCACATTCTTTGCATTTTGTTTCGTTTTCTTTTTCTTTTTTCTTCTTAAAGAGTCCCAACATTGACTAAAATTTTGAAATACATTATAAAGGATACTAGTAATTCCGAATCTTGTTGACCTTGCAAAATATCACAGTTTTAGGTTCTGGCGTCATGGGGCATGGCATTGCTCAAGTTTCTGCCATGGCAGGATATAATGTGGTATTACGAGACATTGAACAAAAATTTCTAGACAATGCAATGGAAAAAATCAAGTGGAGCCTAGACAAGCTTGTCTCAAAAGAAAAAATATCGCAAGACCAGGCAAATGACATTTACTCTAGAATAAAACCAGTTGTAGATCTAAAAGATGCTGTAAAAAATTGTGAGCTTGTTATTGAAGTAGTTCCTGAAATTATGGATTTGAAAAAGAAAGTTTACGCAGAACTTGATCAGGTTGCAAACAAGGACGTGATATTTGCATCAAATACAAGTACATTACCCATTACAGAAATTGCAAGCACCACAAGCAGACCAGAAAAATTCATTGGAATTCATTTTTTCAATCCACCACAGCTGATGAAACTGGTTGAGGTCATACCAGGAGAAAAAACCTCACAGGAAATCATAGACATGACACAAGATTATGTAAAATCTGTCAAAAAAGAGGCTGTTCTGTGTCGAAAAGATGTTCCAGGATTTATTGTTAATAGGTTATTCATACCACTAGTTCATGAAGCATGTTATGTTATGGATAGGCAAGGAATTGAACAGACAGAGATTGATTCTGCAGTAAAATTCAGACTTGGGTTCCCAATGGGGATTTTTGAGTTGGCTGATTTTACTGGAATGGATGTAATTCACAAAGCTACTATAGAAATGCATTTGCGGGACAAAAAGGTAATCAACCCTCACCCAAAAATCGAACAGTTATACAATGAAAAGAAACTTGGACAAAAATCAGGAGAGGGATTTTACAAGTATTCAGATGACAAATACGAAAGAGTTCCTTTATCTGAGGAGCTTGCTGAAAAATGCAATCCAATTCAAATTCTTGCAAATATTCTAAACAATGCAGCATGGCTTGTTACAAATGGTGCAAGCGATATTCCAGAGATTGAAAAGGCTGCACAGTTAGGACTAGGATTAAAAAAACCACTGTTTGAAACTGCAAAAGAGTTTGGCATGAAAAACATTGTAAATGAGTTAAAACAGTTAGCTGAAAAACACGGACAGTTTTATGAGCCTGATCCATTACTTGTTTCTATGCAGTAGTTTTTTCTAAAATTGTTTTTACTGCTTCTTGTGGCGAATCAACACCGATAATTTTTATACGCTCCCTAGAATCAATATACTTGTCTGCATATTGATCTGCAATTCCGCCAGTATTTTTTATTGCGACCATTGGTTTTTTGTGCATATATCCTGCACAAACCTCAGCCAAAGTTCCAGAACCACCGCCAATTATTATGATTCCATCAGCTGAGAGGGCATTCAAGAAATCTCGTGTTAGTCCCATTCCACTAGGAATCACAATGTCACAAAATTCATTTGCAAATGAAGAATCTTCCTGAGGAATTATTCCGACAGTAATTCCACCAGCATCTTGTGCGCCATGTGATGCAGCTTTCATTACTCCTTCAAGACCACCAGTGATCAGAACAGAACCAGATTTTGCAACTTCAGCTCCTGTTTCATATGCAATCTTTTCATGTTCTGCAGTGAACCCATGTTTATCATGGCCTATAATCAATATTTGACGTCGCTTTGGCATTTGCTAACTTTTTTTTAAACCGTATCAAATATCTTTCCAAGCATAAAGGATATTAATTCCTGAGAAAAATGCTAAACATGGAAAAACGTTCAATGCCAATTTGCTTTACTGAGGAACAATACAAAAAGATCGAAGAGTATGGCAAAAAACATGGCATGCTAAATCTTAGTCAAGCCATTGAAAAAATACTAAACGAGGCCTAAATCAGGTCATTTCGTTCATTTTTGTTTTCATTCATATTGTAAAAAATATTATGTTTTTTAAACGGAGAAAATAGTAGAATAGAAAATGGGATTATTCAATAAAAAATCAGCTCATTGTACCATATGCAACAAAGAGATCACACATAAACACAAACCAAAAAGAGAATGGCACATCAAAGGCCCACTTTGTGGAGACTGTCATGTGGATAAAATGAAAGAGTTCTATGAAGGAAAGGTAAGACAGGCTTGTGTAAGCTGTGGAACTACAAAAAAGATCACAGATTTGTGGGAACCAAGATGGCAATGGGACATGGAAGGTTTGTTGTGCAAGGAATGTTTTGATAAAAAAGAAGAGTCATTTAACACAAAAAAGAACTATTGTAGTTTGTGTGGAGCAAAGATGGGTTTGATCAGATATAATCCTAAAGGAAAATGGAAGATTGAAGGACAGTTGTGTAGAAGTTGTTGGGATTCAAAAAAAGCTGAACTTGGATAATGAAATTTTTTAAAAAATTTGAATGTGAAATATGTCATAGAAAGTTTTCAAAGCAAGAAGAATTAATGCAGCATCAACAAGTTGTTCATTACAAGGATCAACCATATGATTGCAAAGAATGCAATGAATCATTTTCCAGTATGGAAGAAATGCGAACACACTTGCAGAGAAAACACAGTTACAAAAAAGATAGAGATTAAATTGCTTTAATTGATTTTACTACAGGTGCTCGTACTTTTGTGAACACTCTAAAGCCGCAAATGCATTTTATTTCTGGCAATCTACTTAATTCAGAATTTGGAACAGTAGTGCCACATCTTAAACAAGAATAAATTACATCAAATTTTTCTGCAGGAGTTTCCATTGGTTCAGTTGATTCAACTGGTTCAGTTGATTCTGCTGGAGCACTTGCTTCAGGTTCAATGTTTTCTTCTGTCATAATTATTCACCAAAATCTTCTGTAATTTAAGGCTAACAAGCTCACTTTAAGGATAATTCGATGTAAACATCGTCAGGAATTTTTAGTCTCATTAATTGTCTTATTGCTTTATCATCAGCACTAATGTCAATTATTCTTCGATGCATTCTCATCTCCCATTTTTCATAAGTTTCAGTACCATTTCCACAAGGAGATTTTCTTGTTGCAATGTGTAGTCTTTTTACAGGAAGTGGAGTTGGTCCTTTAACTTTAACACCAGTTTTTTTTCCTATTCCCATAATGTCACCACAAACATTATCTAATTTGGGCAGACTGGTGCTAGTTAATTTTACACGGGCAGATTGAGTCATCGACTCTTACCTATGGTTTGTGCTCTTCAGTAATTTCTTTAACAATTCCTGCTGCTATTGTTGCACCCATGTCACGTAGTGCAAATCTTCCCATTTCTGGAAATTCTTGGAATGTTTCAATAGGAGTTGGTCTTACTGGTCTAATTTTCACTATTGCAGAATCACCAACTTTGAGGAATTTTGGATTTTGTTCTTCAACTGCACCACTTGCTGGATTAATTTTTGCTTCAAACTCTGTAACGGTTGCTGCAACTTGTGCGGTATGACAGTGCATTACAGGAGTGTAACCAGGTGCAATAGCAGTTGGGTGATGAATAACTATAATTTGTGCTTTGAATTCTTTTGCAACTTTTGGTGGTGCATCAGGAGTACCCATTACGTCACCTCTTTTGATGTCTTTCTTTTCAATACCTCTCAAGTTAAAGCCAATGTTGTCACCAGCTGATGCAGATGGCATTTCTGTGTGATGTGTTTCAATTGATTTAATTTCGCCAACTGCGCCCGAGGGCATTACAATAATTTTATCATTAGGTTTCATTGTACCAGTCTCTACACGACCAACTGGCACTGTTCCAACACCAGTGATTGAATAAACATCTTGAATTGGAACACGAAGTGGTTTTCCTGTTGGTTTTTCTGGAACTGTAAAGTCATCAAATGCTTCAAGAAGTGTTTTACCTTTCCACCAAGCCATGTTGTCTGATTTTTTTACCAAGTTATCTCCTTTCCAACCTGAAACTGGAATAATCGGTACTGCGTCTATTTTGTAACCAACTGATTTGATAAGTTTTTCAGCCTTTTCTTTTGCTTTGTTAAATGCATCTTCAGAATAGTTGCTGTCATCCATTTTGTTGATTGCAACAATTAGTTGGTTTACACCTAAAGTTTTTAGTAAAAATGCGTGTTCTCTTGCCTGACCACCGGGAGCGATGGCAGTATCTGTTTCACCTTCTTTTGCAGAAAGTACTAAAACAGCGCAATCAGCCTCTGATGCACCTGTAATCATGTTTTTGATAAAGTCACGATGCCCTGGAGCATCAATTAATGTGAAAAAGTATTTTGGAGTTTCAAATTTTTGAAAAGCAAGATCGATTGTGATACCTCTTTCTCTTTCGTCTTTAATATTGTCCATAACCCAAGCGTACTTGAAGGTGTCACCTTTTCCTGTTTTTTCTGACTCTTCGGCGTGCTGAGCAATGGTTCTTTCATCAACTACGCCCAAGTCCATGAGAAAGTGACCCATGGTTGTAGACTTTCCATTATCAATATGTCCTGTAATTATCAAGTTAAGGTGGTCCTTATCTGCCATATCGAATTCCTAGTTTGAGGGGATTTATTACCTTTCCGATTTTTTGAAAAAAACTCGAAGTTTTTTCAATTTTTTGGGGGATCGAAGTTTTTTGGAACTTACACATAAATCAAAGAGGTCATTGACAAATTCCATGAAAATTACTGTCTCAGTTATCAAAGCAGATGTTGGCGGAGTTGGTGGACATACTAGACCAAGTGACGGTTTACTAGAAGCAGTTAGAAAAACGATCAAAGGAGCTGGAGACATGTTAATTGATCATTATGTTGGTTATTGTGGAGACGATATTCATATTCTCATGACACACACAAAAGGAACTGATAATGAAGAGATTCACAAATTAGCGTGGACTGCATTTGAGGAAGCAACTCAAGTTGCAAAGCAAGAAGGACTTTATGGTGCAGGTCAAGATCTTCTAAAGGATTCTTTTTCAGGAAATGTCAAAGGCATGGGACCTGGCGTTGCAGAATTAGAGTTTGAAGAAAGACCAAACGAAGCTTTTACCGTTTTTGCAGCAGATAAAACAGAACCAGGTGCGTTTAACTATCCATTTTATCGCTTGTTTGTAGACGGACTAAGCAACACTGGATTAATTGTAAACAAATCTCTTGCAGAAGGAGTAGTTTTCAATATTATGGACGTTGAAGAAGGAAAAATTGCAGAGCTTTCTTTGTGGGAAGACAAACCTACCATTGAAGCAGCCTTAATGTATCCTGGAAGATATGTTGTCTCAACTATCAATACAAAAGATGGAGAGCCAATTGTTTCTGCATCTACTGACAGATTGCACAACATTGCAGGAACATATGTTGGAAAAGATGATCCTATTTGCATTATTAGAACACAGAAAAAGTTTCCTGCAACAGAAGAAGCAGGGAGTGTTTTTAACAACCCACACTACGTTGCTGGAAACACCAGAGGTAGCCACAACATGCCACTAATGCCTGTTAAAATTAATTCAGCAGCAACAATAGATTACTGCATTCCTATTGTAGAAGCACTCGTGTTTAGTATGCATGGTGGAAAATTAACTGGACCATTTGATGGATTCTCAACTGCAGATTGGGACTATGTTCGAGAAATTGCAACAAAAAAAGCACTCGCGATGAGAAGTCAAGGATTCATTCATCCTGCAACACTCGTCCCATCAGAATTAGAATATGCAGAAGGCTACAAAGCTAGAATGGAGAAACTTCATGAAAAAATGAAGCCAGTAGAAGATACCAAGTCTTCATCTGCTAGAAAAGAGTCATACGAAGATCCAGATTAGACATTCAAATTTCTTCACTATTTGTTTATTAATATCGGCAACGTAGTTAATAGAGTAAAGAACAAGTGAATAGTATATTGTTACAAATTCAAAATTTTCGCAAAGTCTTTGAGATAAAACAGTATCTCATAATATCATTAGGAGTTGTATCATTTTCATATTTTGTGGCCCAATTATTTGGTCAAACAATACCAAACATAATTTGGTCATTTTTCAAGGATTTCAGCGAGGCAGTAATTCTAGCATCAGTCTTTTTATTTGCACTTATTTGGTTAATGAAAGCCAAACCACACAATAGGCCAAAAAATTATTCGGTAGTTGTTTTTGACGTATACGGAAAAGAATCTCAAATTGATGGAATAAGAACAGAATTCAAAACTCATGACGTAGCATGGAGCTTCATGAAACAGTACAAGAGCTTGTATCCGTTGCATAATTTTGCACTGGTCTCAGACACACCTAGATCACCAAAAAGAACAATTTTCAGATACATCTAGATTCAAACTTTTATTCAGGATATAGTAAAAAATCAAAGTGGAATTCGCTGTTTTAGCTGATGCCTTCAAGAAAATGGAGGATACAACAAAGAGATTAGAATTAACACAAATACTTGTAGATTTATTCAAAGAAACTCCGCCAGAATTAATTTCAAAAATTGTTTACTTAATTCAAGGAAAACTACGTCCAGATTATGAAGGAGTTGAACTTGGGGTGGCAGAAAAACTTGCAATAAGAGCAATTGCAAAATCAGCTGGAACAGATGAAGCAATTAAAAAAATTGAAAAAGAGTACAAGAAAAGCGGGGATCTTGGACTTGCAGCTTCAACAATACTTGAACAAAAAGAACAAACCACTTTCATGGTTCAGGACATTACAGTGGAGCGAGTTTATGAAACATTATT